>CALXDU010000006.1 GCA_944387145.1 uncultured Oscillospiraceae bacterium
ATTCCTTAATCACGCAAAAAGTGACCTATATTTTGATTAAGAGCAGAATGAAAGCTGTTTATTCAGAGCTTCCTTAGCTTTTGAATCAGCTTAACTTGCCTTTTTGTTCTCTCAAGAACACCGGAATATCCAGAACCTGTTAGGCGATCTGCTTGTGTCGGTATTCCCAATAGCACAGGAGCGCAAAAAGTATTGAAAGACTAGAATACATTACCAGAACAATGGGGACCAAGCACGTCACTTGCCCAAACACTTTATATAAATATTGATAGCGAATGGCCTGCTCAATATCCATTAGCCAGTGAGGCAGCAGACCGATGACCTTGCGCAGAAAGGGGTTGAAGATTTCACGCAGAAACATAGGCAGCAGAAGCATAACCGATGGGATCAAAACCGCAAGGACAGAAGACTTCGTTTTTGCCGATACCCACATAACAAGAAAACCCATGAACAAAAAGCCAATATACCCTGCACCAAGGATCAGTCCATAATATTGCAGGAACGTCATATCGTATCGGACGCTCCAGTATCTTGGACAGGATTGGAGCATAAGCTCCGCTCCGTCCGTTCCGAGGTTACCCAATACTACAAGGCTAAAGCAGCCCATGCACAGCCAGTACACCAGCGTGATGGTAATAAAACCCAGCAGCAGTTTGATAACCGTTGACTTCGTCCTTCCGTGGTAGGTGTTGTAATACACCGAATCCGTTTTCCATGAAAACTCATCAGCGAATATGCCTGCCAGTAAAAAGCTCAAAAGGATGACACAGTATTTCATGAGAGAAGGGATTTGCTCACTTGCTTGAACCCACCCTTCCTGATACCCTACCTCGATAGGTGTTTCAAGGGAACGATACTGCTCCATGATGTACTGCTTTTCTTCCTCGGTATAGCTGTAATAACCCCAGTTTCCCTCTTTGTAAAGGAACGCCATATGGCCAGCAATCTTATTTTCGTAAAAACGTAAAAGATCCTCCGACTGGAGGGATTCTATCATTTCCGCATAGGTCTCATCCTCATATTCATCGCCATAAGCCAAACCAATCAGGTCTGCAACGTGCTTAATTCCTTGCAGGTTATGGCGCAGTAGCCAGTTGTTTTCTCCTGGGCGAAGATCCGGCTGGGGTGTACCGTAAATTTCCTTCAACCGAACCAGCGCACTTTCCAGCATAGGCTGATCCAGCGTTCCTGTCCACGGCTCCATATCCTGCCGGAGTTTCACAGCAGCAGCACGCCCAGTTATGGGATTTCCAGCCTCATCTATCCACTCTACCTGCTTCAAGGTCTTGCTGCTGGTATAGGCAACCAGCAAGACCAGTAAAAACAGGACGATCTGATTGGTTCGTTTGCTAACCATTTTCTTAAGTTCATAACCCATCAACGTCACGTAGGCCACCCCTTTCTCAACGAACCTGCTTGCGCCGGTATATCTGCCAACACACCAGTGTCAGTACGACAATCAGTACAGTGTACAGGAATCGCTGAACGTAGAGCATAGGCATAACTTTGCCAAAAATCTCAACGAGTACGTATGGGGAATTTCCCACGTATGCCCGAACCATCTTATCTGGGAAAAAGTTCATCCAAAAGGAGGATCCCTGTGTGATACCATATGAATTCAGAGCATTCGGTATCAGAATCAGCAGAGCCGGTACAGTTGCAGCCAAACTTTCCGACCGGGTAGAGGCGGAAACCAGCATGGCTACCCCGGAAAAGAGCATCCAAATTATATACCCATCCAACAGGGACAGCAGACTGCGCTGCCGGAAGGTGAGATTAAAAATACATCTCCAATTATCCATAGGTTCCGCAAGAATGGACAGGTCCCCGCCTTCAAATCCAAGCATAGACAGTATCAGTCCATTCAGCGTAAGCATCAACGCCCAGTATACAGCCGTTGTAAGAAGGAATCCGGCAGTCAGCTTGGCAGCGCTCCCCTTCTTCCTGCCATGTTCGGTAGAGAAGTAAACAGCATCTGTTTTCCTGCGAGATTCATTGGCAAAAAGTCCGGATACCAGAAAAGCCATAATGATACTTCCATAAAAAATCACATAATACCCTGCGTCAAAGGCATGAGACCATCCTTGTGCATATCCCATTTGAATGGTTTCGTCCATCTTCTCATAGCAGCTGAGCAGGTATTCCTTTTCATTTTGGGAAAAACGAGAGTACGCCAAACTGCTTTCGTCGTACAGGTAATTCTCCAATTGCTTTATCCGCTGCTCCCGGACGTTGGGAAGGGTCTCAGGGGTCAGTGTCTCTGCAATGAAAAAGTCATCGGCCTCCCATTCGTAATAATCCTTTCCAGCCAGATTCAGCATATCCCGGATATCCATCAGCGGCTGAATCCGCTGAAATCGATAGTCAATATCCTCTGGATGGTCTTTCTCTTCCTCTTCATATCGCTTCAGCACTTCCAGGGCCTTTTCCATCATCGCCTGGTCCAAGGGACCGGACCATTCCTCCTGTGCACTGCGCATTTCCCGGGCTGCAGCAGGGCCTTTCAGCCATTCCCCAGATTCGGTCAGCCACTCGACGCCCTCGTCGCCGTAAACCTCCTGATAGCAGATGTAGCTACTCAGAGCCAGCAAAAGAAGCAGTGCAATTTGACAACTGGGCCTCAGGAGGATTTTCTTGATCTCATACCATACCATTGCCATCTTCACCACCTGATCTTTCGCCGAAGTAGGAAAGGAACACATCTTCCAGGGAAGTCTCCTCCGGAACCGCTCCGGGCATGGGCGCGTCCTGGGACAAGATCCGCAGCTGTGCGTGATCTGACAGGGTCTTTACATTGGCCACCCGGTACTTCTGATGATAAGCGTACACTTCATCCTTGGGGACGTTGCAGAGCCACCCTTTGTCCGGGCAAGCCGCGATCAGCTCCTCTGTGGTTCCGGTCGCCACAAATCTTCCTTCCTTCATGAGAATGATCTGCCCGGCCACGGATTCCACATCAGAGACGATATGGGTGGAAAGCAGCACGATCCGGTCCGCCGCCAGCTCGCTGATCAGATTCCGGAACCGAATCCGCTCGCTGGGGTCCAGACCTGCCGTGGGCTCGTCCAGAACCAGGATCTTGGGATCGTTCAGCACCGCCTGGGCGATGCCCGCCCGGCGCTTCATGCCGCCGGAGAGGGTCCTCATTTTTTTACCTTTGAATTGGGTCATTCCGGTCAGAAGGAGTACCTCCTGCACCTTTTCTTTGGCTTCCGTTGGCGTAAGGTTTTTCAAAGCAGCGATGTACCTAAGATAGTCCTGAACAGAAAAATCCGGGTAAACGCCAAAATCCTGGGGCAGATACCCTAGCAACTTTCGGTAGGCCTTGTCCATTTTGAAAACGTCCTCACCGGCCCAGGTAATCTCACCGGAGGTTGGGTTTAAGAGGGTAGTGAGCATCCGCATCAGGGTGGTTTTTCCAGCGCCATTGATGCCCAAAAGCCCATATACGCCGCTGTGAAAGGTATAGCTTACCTGATTCACAGCCTTTGTTTTTCTAAAATCTTTGCTTAGATTGGTTATTTTCAGTTCCATAAACAACACGCCCCTTAGTCCTTAGATGCCCATGGGTTATCCGGGAAATCATGGATAGACCAGGGCTCATGCTCATTCAGTTCCGGCTTGATGTCTGGTGCAACCAAGCTGCCCATGATGGTTGCCCCGCCATCTGACATCCACGCTTCATCGTACCAAAAATCATAGATATAGTGTTCGCCTATATAGATCCGATGGGTATAATTCGCTGTTGTTTCGGGTTCTGTTCCGGTTTTTTCAATCATAAAGGTCATGTAAACGGGCAGCGATATGTCCCTATATTCAACGTGTCCCCCACCGCTTATGTGGGAGCCAGAGGGATAGATATCTGGCATGACCTGCTTTGCGATATGGTCCACCGCAGCCTCAAAGTCCGTCCAACTATCCGGGGCGTTTTCCAGCATCTCTCTGGGGATATCCACCAGCACAAATCCGGCAGTCTGGCAGCCGTTTTTGATGAGGTCAAACTGGCGATCCGATACTCGATGGCGGGTCAGTTCCTTATCCTTTTCCGGCAAAGTCATGGTGATGCTGTCCAGCACCTCCGAGTCGGCTTTAATACTGGGATCTGCGGTTACGTAGACGCCCATGCTGCCCGGCTTGTAATCAAATTCCAGAACCTCGTCCTGCTCCTGCGCCTGAGTGGCTTCCGTGACAGCTGTGCCAGTGTTTACCGTAGCTGCACCGGTGGGCATAGTTGCTGGGGGAATATGTTCTTCCTTTGTTCCACACCCTGTAGGGACTGTGCAGAAAAGGAGGGAAATGATCAGAATAATAGCTACTTTTTTCATATGGCACTAACTCCTCAGAATGGGCTCTGGTTGTTTTCCGGGAGAATATCTTCTCCGGTAACAGAATTCACGATTTCTTCGATCATCTCTGTGTCTTGATCTATTGACTCCCCGTTAAACCAAACATCATAGGTGTTGTTTACCCCCCGGAAGAGATAATGAAAATAGGTTAATTCATCTGGGCCGGTGATCAACTCCATATAAGCATTCTGGTCGCCTCCCCAAGATGTGAGTTCAGCCTCTTCGGCAGAAATATCTGGCATGATCTGCGTTCTGAGGAGTTCGGCAATCTCGAATTTTCCCTCTCGAGGAGAATCCAACAGTTTTTTTGGAATGTCCACAACTACAATGCCTCCCACTTGCACTCCATCCTGGATGAAGTCGTGCTGAATATCAGAGACAGTTTCACGGATCATATTTTCTGGAAGGGTAATGCTAATGTTGTCCAAGACCTCCGGGGATACATCAATGGAAACTGCTGCAGTGAACTGCGTGTTTTCCTCTTTTCTACATCCAGTGAGCAGCAGTCCTGCTACTGTCACCAACAACACAATATGAACAAAAAATTTTTTCATAAATTCACCTATGTTTGAGGCTTTGAATACAAAACCTTATTTTTTATGGAATTCATTACGTCGGAATTGGACTCTTTCTGCCTCAGCACTGTCGATACATTATCCATAAATTCTTTTAGATACGATTTGTATTCATTTATGGATGGGCATCTTTATAAAGAAAGCGATAAAGTTTCCCTCCATTTTTATTATTTTCAAACCACCTGACAATATCATTCGTTTGAATACGAGCGACTTCAACTGGATTGCCTATAGCTGCATTTTTTACTCTTCCCTCTGTAATAAAGCTGACTATTTTTTTATATTTTGTTGTTTTGTCGCGTAAGCGTAATATTTCATTTAGCACTTGGCTTTTAGCATAACTCACATTCTCATCAGTAAAGATTTCTCCAGACATGATTTTATTATCAACGATCTGTAAATCTTCTAATGTCTCACTTCCAAAATACAGGTACACATGGTTCAGGCAGGTATATCCACTGGCAACAAGTCCTATGCCAATATCAGTAGGAAGCAGGAGCGTGTGCTCGGCCACATGGGACAAACCATCATATTTATCTTCACTAATATCATGGACGAATAAATAACATAGATGATATCGGTCTGTATCATTCTTCAAAATCATGATGTCACATCCTCGCACGGATAATGTATGGGTTAATCGCTCTCCAATAATGGATTCATTATTCTTTAGCAAATGAGCTAAGATCAGTGTAAACACCGCCATAACAGTGCAAAGGAAAATATGACAGAAAATTGTCGATAATACAATCACACCAAAGTCATAAGGACAGCCGCTTCCTTGTACACGACATTGTTCTTTTTGCATATGCACTTATTTTCCACTGCCAAATCCACGTATAAATACAATTATTCTTAAGACTATCAAATCAAAAAAACTTTTCAACAATTTTGGCGTAGGTGGTTATTTTTCTGGCGTAAGCGGTATATTGGCATATTTAACCTGAATTATTCACGTCACCCCAGATAGTGCGCTGAAGACACTGATCCAAACACAATTTGCGGCATAGAATAGTTATCCCGACTTTCATGTTATACCGACTTTTCAAAAAATGCCCACTGTGCCAACAGTTTTGGGCAAAAAAGTCGGTATAACATTTTGCTTTTTCAGTTGGAAGGAACCCGCGTTTTTTCAAAAGTCGGTATAACCAATGGGATTTTACCGCAGACCGTAAAGACGTTTCAGAGTATCATCATCGAGAGTATCGGCATCACTTTCGCCTGCGTCAATCTCACAGATTCCGGCGGACGCTTTTTCAATCGCTTTCCGTTTCATTTCCGTATCCGCATGGGCATAGATCAAGGTAGTCTCAAGATTTGCGTGACCCAGCCATTGGGAGACCAGCGCCAGATCCATTCCATGCTGGTACAGGTGCATAGCCCGGCTGTGGCGAAAATGGTGTGGATGCAAATTGGTTGGCATAGAGGGACAGGATGCTCTGGCACTGTCCGCATACTGACGCAGCATTTTTCTTACGTTGTCATCGGACATCGGGGCGCGGACGCCTTTTCGGTCTGTATAAAAGAGAAACGCATTTGCATAGTCGCCTTCTCCCGGATGATACAGCTTCATGTATTTTCGTATATGCTCCACGGTTTTGGGCATGACCGGTATGAACCGGTATTTGCCGCCTTTGCCCAACACCTTCACAGTTGGAGATTTGGAGAATTGAATATCGCAGATTCTCAGATTCAGCAATTCCTGGATTCGTGCACCAGTATCGTACAGCATAATCATCAAGAGCAGATCCCGGATACCCTTTTTCGTTGCGGTATCCGGCTGTGACAGCAGAACTTTCATTTCCGCTTCGCTCAAAAATTCAATACCGGCAGGTTCTGTTTCTTTCTTCCATGGAATCTTCTCCAGCTCTTTGTAATAACGAGCCAGCGAAATATCCATCATGGCAGCGTAAGCAAACAATGCCCGGATGGATTTGAGCTTGTGGTTTCTGGTGGAAACAGAACAGCCCCGCTGTTCCAGATCATCCAGAAAGCCGGAGACGAGATTTTTGTCCAGCATGTCAAAGGTCACCGCTGTTATGCGGCATTCTTGCTGTCCGGCAGCGTAATCCATGAGCTGTTCCACCGCTGTCTGGTAGGCTTTCACGGTATGTGGACTGCTCTTTCTTTGGGACGGAAGATAAATCAGAAAGAAATCATGGATCACTGTGAGTAATCTGTTTTCAGGCTTCTGCATCTTGGCACACCTCCGGTATCAGCGTGTCAAACACAGCCCAGTCAACAGCGGTACTCTGTATCAGATTTGCAGGCAGCAGGTGAATATAATATGCTGTCTGCGCAAAGGAATTGTGGCCCATATAGGCACGCAGAAACGGAAGTTTCGCGTTCAAATCGGAGCCGTCATCCAGCCAA
This sequence comes from uncultured Oscillospiraceae bacterium, assembly GCA_944387145.1. Classification (GTDB taxonomy): domain Bacteria; phylum Bacillota; class Clostridia; order Oscillospirales; family Oscillospiraceae; genus Faecousia. The sequence continues at coordinate 7,295 of CALXDU010000006.1, forward strand.
CGCTGCACAGCGGCGGTTGCAAACCGGTGACGTAAATCATATACGCGAACAGGGGGAAGGTTTTCCTCGTCGATATCTGGATTCGCATTCTTCCAACACCTTTGAAATTCACGAAGTATGGTTATGGACGCAAAGGCTTCCCCATCCGCTCGGGGAAAGAAATAGCCGCTTTCAAAAGGGAAACGAGCGCGCCGCTCATTGTAATCAACACACAGCGTGCGCATATCTTCAGACATGACAACGATACGGTCCTTGTTTCGCTTTGTCCTTGTAATCAGCACTTCCCCGGAATCCAGATATAGATTTTCTGTTTTCAGCGTCCGGGCCTCTGCCGGTCTGAGACCACAGGTGTAAATTAGCCGGAACATGACCGGAAGAACTTCCTGTTTATACGGCTGCGCGGCAGATGGGGATATACGGTCTATTGCCGCAAACAAGCGAATCAGTTCATCATCTGTAAAAATATATGGAACAAAGGCGCTGGTATGTCCGTACATTTTCTCTGGAAGGACATAGGCAGCGCCGCCAATGCCATTCATGTACATTGCGAATTTCCGAATAACAGAACCTCTTACCGTGCGTTTACAGCTATAAGAACCAGTGCTGTCTTCCATCCAGGTCAGTACCATTTCCTGCGTCAGAACTGCAGAGCAGGGAAACCGTTTCGCGCAAAATCTGTCCAGACTTTTCATGATAGGTTCATATGCGGAATTTTTGTGGAATAGTGCTTCCCGGTATGAGAGAAATCCCTGGATATATGGCCCCAGCAGACTGCTGCATTCAATCATGGCGGCGACCTCCAATCAGAGAAAAGTCCAGAGCGCATTCCTGGAGGTGGACGCTGTCCAGAGAAATATACTGCTTGGCAGCTTCCATATCCCTGTGCCCCAGAACCTGTGAAATCGTTGCAAGCGGAACACCGTCAATGACCAGTTCTCTTCCCAGCCTGCGTCTGAGAGAATGGAACCCCTTCCCATCAAATGCAGAGTGTTCTATTCCCGCTGCCTTCTGGTAAGAGCGGAACATGCAGCCTAAAGCAACCGCGTCACCAATTTTTTCATACGGCGGTCTCAGCTTTAAAAACAGGAACTCACAATCTGTCTGCCTGCGGCCATTCAGAATATAATCCCGCAATGCGGCGGCTGCCTTTTCTGTAAGCGGAAGCTTGACAGGATATCCCGTTTTCTGCTGCTGGATATGCAGTTCTTTTCTCACCCAGTCAATGTCTGTCAGCTTCAAATTAATGATATCCGAGGCACGCAATCCCAGTTCGGCCCCCAAAAGGATAATCGCCAGATTTCGCTTTCCCTTTACAGTACGCAGGTCGATCTGCTCCAAAATGCGATTCAGTTCCTGCGTTGTCAGCGGCTGCTGGATTTTTTCTTCCCGGGTAACGGAAACCGAAAACAATCCCTCAAAAGGAATATCCAGTCGCCCGGTATCCCGCAGAAATTCATGGAACCGTTTTGCATAGGAGAGAATGTTCCGCAGGCTGCCGCGGGTAACTTCTTTGGAGCAGGACAGGATAAACCCGGCCAGATCGGATGTTTTTATTTTCCTCACATCTGTAATGCCAATACTTCGCAGGTAATTCAGATAACGGCGGATTACCCAGGAATAGTCGTAGCTTGTATTCGGATCTCGGACCAGCGTTTGCAGGAATTCTTCCAGCAGAGCTTTGTCCTCATCAAACAGATGGTATTTTTGTTTTAGTTTGTGCATTGTCCAGGAAAGAGTGCCGGTATTGTAATACTCTGTGAGCCGCTCTAGGCATTTACGTTTGCCCAAATAGTGATCCTGTTTGATTTCTCCCAGCTCATATCGTGATTCCAATTCCTGCTGAAATTCTCTCAGTAATATGGGGTTATAATACTCCTCCCCATGAGCCGAACAATAATCTCGAATCACCTTCATATACCCATAGCTTTGCCCATAAACCGTTCGCGGTGACAACTTCAGCTTATCACGCATGCACACTGATGTTTGGTCTATGAGATCATCCAGGAGAATCCGCCTATCCATTACCTTTCACGTCCATGTAATTTAGATTCAGGTTGCCCTGTAATCAACATTATACAGAAAAAACAGGAATGGAAAAATGGACTTGGTTATACCGACTTTTGCAAAAACACGGGTTTCTTTCCCATTAAAGGACAAAATGTTATACCGACTTTTCTTTCCAAAACTGCTGGTACAGTGGGGCTTTTTTGAAAAGTCGGTATAACACAAAAGTCGGGATAACTATTCGTATCCAGAATTCCGGATACTAGTGGCAAGCAATGCTTGTGGCTATCCATTGGACCACAAGCGCTTGTTGAGGGCAGCGCCCCAAGCCCCTTTGAACGCAGAAGTTCCTTCTGCGGCTGCGCGTTCTTGCGAACGCTTTGATACTATAGACCAGGACAGCTCACCGCTGTTCCTGGTCTTTTTCTTGTTCGGTGTTGTGTTCCGCCTCCATGTTCAGGAGCCGGTCAACGTAGGCCTTTGCCGTCAGCAACTCCCTCATTTCTTCCTTGGAACGCCGGTACTCCGCATAGGTGCTTTTCTTCTCAGCCAAGAGCTGAACGTATTCCGTTTGCAGTTCTTTGACGGTGGGCAGCTTTTTGACGCCCAGTTCGTCGAAGGCTTTCTTTGCGGCCTTGTGAAGCAGAATATCCGCCTCATGCTGGGCAAGGAATTTCTTGGAATAGCCGGACTTCCGGTAGGCCACATACACATCACGGGTTTTGGAGTAGTTGATGATGTGGTTTTTTAGAACTGCGATCTCTGCTATCCGCTGTTCAGCGGCCTTGACCTGGGCCAGAAGCGCATTGTGCCGGGCGGATGCGGCAGCGGCCTTTTCTTCCAGCTCAGCATAATCCAGCAGGTTATGCTCGGTCAGATAGTTCATGGTTTTGGCCATCTGCTTCAGATTAAAGACTTTGGCCCAGCGTTCGTACCCGGCTCCCTTTCCGGCCTGGAGCTTGGCCTGAATGTCCACCAGCAGATTGACCTTGGGCGTTTCAACCTGTTTGACCTTTCGTTTATGGGGGCTATGCTCCTTCTCTCCGGCGAGAATTGCCAGCAGGTCATCCTGGGTATATCCTTCTCCTAAACTGTCCAGTCTGGCGACTTTCTTCCATTCCGGGAGCTTCAAACGGATCGCTTTCCCACGCTTTGATACTTCCCATCCCGCTTCCTGGAGCAGCGTCATCAGCGCATCCAGCGTGGCGGGCTTTTTCGCAAGTGCTTCGTCAATGGCGGCTCTCATCTGTTCCCGATGGGATAGCTGGGCTTGATCTCCCTGCCACTTGTTATAGCTCTGGCCATGCTTCTTGGGGTTTTCAACGATTGAATAACCGTTCTCAATACAGATGGTGTCGCTCAGGTTCCTGATGGCTCTGGTAGTGCCCCAAAAATTACGGAATTTCCGGTCGCAGTCCACATTTACCGCAGACCAGATGATGTGATTATGGACGTGAGACTTGTCGATGTGGGTGCAGACGATAAAGGCGTGTTTGCCCTTGGTGAACCGTTTCGCAAATTCCACTCCCAGCCGGTTGGCATCCTCCGGGGTGATCTCACCGGGACGGAAGGACTGACGCACATGGTAGGCAATCACATCGTCGCTGCCGCGAGCCCGTCCGGTGGAAGCAAGGTACTGCCGCTTCATCAATAGAAACTCGGCGTCAGCAACCCGACTGTCACATCCAAAGCCGGTGATCAGCCTGCCGTAATCGGTCTTTTCCGGGTTTGCAATATAATCGATAACCCGGCTGATGGCCTGGCTCTCTGTCTGGCCTTTGCCGATGTGCAAGGGCATAATGCGGGTGGTTGCCATGTGTGTATCACTCCCTTCAAAAAAAGAGGGCAGCTTTGACTAGCTGCCCTCTTGTGCGTTTGCCTATTGTGTTTTTGGCTGCTCCTTCAACGCCGCGATTCGCTGACTGTCCACATAGTGGGTGGCGTACTGGCGCTCGATTTCCGGGTTCCCGCTCTTACTGAATCGCAGGGGGATCACCGGTTTATGTCCCTGGCCGGTTGGCTTTTTCACGCCCCATCGCTTGTAACAGCAGAAGGACGGCTTCAAGCCGTTTTTTCGGGCATAGTCCCGGATCTGCTTCATGATGAAAGAGAGCTTGCTCAGGTTTACCGTGCAGACCCGTTCCAGATAGTCCACCCGGCCAAACCGCCAGTCCTCATATTTCTTCTTCGGGAGAACGCCGATCTCCATCAGAACATCCACCGGAGCCGCATATCCCCGCTGCCGGCATTGCCGGTACATGGCACTGTGAACCTTGCTGGTCAACTCTTTCTCATTCATGGCGGAAACCCCTCACTTCTTCTTTTCTTCCATCTGTGCTTTGTATTTCTTGCCTACCTGAAGATCGGAAGTCAGGCTGGAACCCCGGACGATAGCGGAGGAGCCGAACTTGCTTTGAATGGCGTCGTAGGCTTTGTCCAGCTTCCGGGCCTTTTCCCGGCCTTCGTCGGGGAACAGGCTCATTTGGGAGACATCTTCCCTTGTAATATTGGTCAAGGCGATCCCCAGCAGCCGCAGGGGCGTATGGCCGTCCCACAGCTCCGAAAAAAGCTCCTTGCTGATCTGGTAGACTTCTTTGGAAATATCCGTCGGCTCCTGCAAGGAACGCTGATGGGAGCGGGTCTTGAAATCGTTGGAGCGGATGGATACGGCAACGCAGCAGGCTTTGGCTCCGTCTGAGCGGATGCGGGCCGTTACGCTGTCTGCCAGAGCCAGGAGGACTTTTGCCGCCTGCTCCCGGGTGGTCACATCTTCTTCCAGGGTGGTGGAGATGCTGTAGCCTTTGGCTTCCTCCGGCTCGGCCAGCACCGGCGATGGGTCGATGCCGTTGGCATAGTCGTGGATCTGCTTTCCTGCCTTCACCCCCACGATCCGCTGTATCCGGCCTAAGTCGGCGTTGGCCAGGTCGCCAATGGTCTGGATCTCACCTCGGCGCAGCTTCTGGGCTGTGGCCGCGCCCACGGAAAACAAATCTCCCACCGGCAGGGGCCACATTTTCGCCGGGATCTCCCGGCGGTACAGGGTATGCACCTTGTCCGGCTTTTCAAAGTCGCTGGCCATTTTCGCCAGGAGCTTACACTCTCCGATTCCCACATTGACGGTAAAACCCAGCTCATTGCGAATCCGATCCTTGATGGTATAGGCCAGGGCCACGGGGTCCGGGTAAATTCGATGGGTGCCGCTCAAATCCAGGAAGCACTCGTCAATGGAGATTTTCTCCACCACCGGCGCATATTCCCGGCAGATATCCATAAAGGCTTTGGAACAGCGTTCAAAGAGGCGAAAGTCCGGTTTCGCCAGGTACAGGTCAGGACACTTCCGCAGGGCCATGGCCACCGGTTCCCCGGTTTTGATGCCGAACTTCTTGGCCGGGATGGACTTGGCCAGAATGACCCCGGTTCGCTTCTCCTTGTCGCCGCCAATGGCCGAGGGGATCAGTCGAATGTCCGGCTCCCCCTGGGACACCCGCCGGGCCGCCTCCCAGGACAGGTAGGCGCTGTTCACATCCACGTGAAAAATCAGCCGCTCCACAATCCCCGCCTCCTTTGCCCCTGGTTTTCTTTTATTATCCGCTATTCCGCTCCCATAGTCAAGATACCTACGTTTCAAGCGGCTTGAAAGTATGTGTCAAGTAATAATTGGCAAGAATCCTTTTCACGAAACCAAGTGAAAAATCTGACTGCATCCGGTAGCACAGGAGCAGGTCACTGTCAAGGCTAAAGTGAACGCCGGGGCGGCCTTGACAGTGACCCGCTCCTGTGCCGTGTAGTAATCAAGGCGGCGTAAGCCGCAAGGTTCTGCTTCTCTGTCCTGCCGGGCATTTCCAAGCGAAATCTTCACACCGTTCGGCCGAATATTGCAGCGGATACCCACGCCCAGAAAATCCTTGTCTGAGGAAAGTATCATGGAGATCGACAAGAAGTTGCGATCTCTGAGAAAACAGTAAATCGTTACCATCGTATACTACGATGACAGCCTTCAGGACTACGCCCAACTTACCGGAGCGGTATCCAAGATCGATCCTTACAGCCAGAGTATTTCCATCGGGGAAACAAGTATTTGGTTTTCGGATATTTTTGAGATTGCAGAGATGCAGAACGTACCGCCAGGCTAATGTGCCGTCATGCGCGTTGCACAGGCACACTGATTGTGATATACTGGTTTACAGAACATGATCCACTGACAGAATCATGGATTGCGGATGACACAAGGAGAAAATAGAATGAGCAAACGGCTAGTAGCATATTTCAGCGCAACCGGCACTACGGCCAAGGTGGCAGAAAACCTTGCAGACGCCATAGGCGCTGATATTTTTGAGATCCGGCCGCAGAAATTGCCTAACTTATAGTACCTTATCAAGCAATAGAGGGCTACCCAGTTCGATTTTCCCAATCTTGACAAGTGAAAAAAGAGGCAAGCAGCGAAGCATGAGCTGCACTGCTTGTCTCTTTTAATAGTATGTTACTGTAGGGGGAGTACTTTTTCTAATTGAGCAAGCGCAATCTGGCGCCCAACATCTATTACCTTTAATATCTCTGGGTAGCTAGCAGAATCCAAATTTATAATTTTATTGTATATTCCGTATGCTGTGCAGAAAAAATCCTCTGTTTTACCTTCAACATATGGACATTCTTCCTTTAAGCTCTCCAAGCACCGTACAATGTAAGTTGCGAGAAGCTGTTCAGATGTCTCTTCTGAACAATGAATCCGTTCTGAGATGATTCCTAATTCAGAACGAATTCGTTCTCTATCCTCGGGATCACTCTGTTCGCTTGTTCTCCACTGATCCACAGCGTTCTGGATTTCTCCTAGAGTATTTCCCATTGCATATAAGGTTACGTATACCCGCAAAAGAGAACTTGAACCTACTTTTTCATCGTGATGTAAGATGAGGTCAAGATATTCCTTCGGCGTTAAACGAAGAAAATAAACCATGCAAATATCTGCGTATGTTTCACGGAAGGAAATTGACAAATCACGCATACGAGCGGCAAACTTCGACATTTGTTCTTCACGAGTCTGTTTAGGAATGCTGTTAAATCGAGCACCGCGCAAGTCACTCAGGACATATCTTCGGACAAGATCCGCATAAGCTTCTGTATCAACCAATACTTGAGTAAGTTTATAGATATTCCCTAGAACCTTGAGAAGGGGAATTTTAGTAAATGTACCATAGGTTTCAACCAGGTCCTCAGATCCCAAACGAAGATAGTGATCAAAAAAAACTTCGTTGATATATGTTTTGAGTTTCGTAACATCGCCCGATATGTCTTCAAAGAAATATGTAATCAATTCTTTTGTTGCACATTTCAGAAAAAGGTTATAACGCAACTCTCGCATTCGTAACTTTTCGCCTACGTAATGGGCTATTTCGTGGCATAAGGCGGGGATAAGCTGCCTTGGCTTATAAAGCAAAGAGAAAGGTACCGTGATTAACAATAAACCAGGTGTCTCTCCATTTGCTCGAAACGGTTCAACCGTAGATACATCCTTTACTGCACTAGGAACCAGTAGAAAACTGATTTTCTCGGCGTCACTACCATCTGGTTTTGTCATTTCTTTGCTGAGCGTTAGCAGAAATGTGGTCACATATTCTAGAACAAAAACCGGTATATCATAAGCCAAAGGCCTTACTTCTAAACGCTGGGATAATTGCCCCTCAGCTCTCATCAAATGTTCCATCGTGTGCACACACAATTCGGCAAAATGCAAATATAGAGGCTCATCCCCAAGAGTATTTGATGCATCGATGACATTATCCCAAAAAGTGTTTAGCCCAGGAAGAATCTGGAATACTGATTCATCTAATGTGGCAGAACTACTCATATGAACCAGTGCATTTGTCAATTCCACCAGTGGTCGTACCCACTCACGGCTTTCCGGAGAAATGCCATGAACGCGATTTACTAAGACCTGTTCCCGCACCTTATTTAAGACTAACTGGCTTAAGGCTTCAATCTTCGTAATTCTCCGGTCAGGATTTTGCCTCTCTTTAATGTCCACATTCCAGTCTGCGCCGATACGAGTACTAATATCTCGGAATACCGAGAAAACAGAGTTGTCCTGATACCATTTTCGATACAGCGTTATCAAATTCAAAACTGGAATATTTTGACGGCAAATAATTGCATCCTCATTTCCTGCTACGCGAAATGGGGGAGTTGCACAATCTTCTCCCAGCGTTTTCCAGGCGTCAAGCAAGGCATATTCCGCATTGCAATCTCGTGTCACAAAACGAACAGCCGTAAAGTCAATGAGATCTTCTGCCAACGAACTTGGCAAATTCTCCGGATCTGTGTTTAACATATATCCGGGAACGCAGAAATATGTGTACGCCTTACCAACTTGTTCGCACTTGGTTGCTAACAGCGACCATCGCGATAACGCTTGGAATGACACTGACTTGCTGACCAAAACCATATCGCTCAATTCCGTTGCATAGTATGTTCTCCAGCATATCTGCTGATGTGTCTCCGATTCCTTTCTCAACTCAGCAAAATGTGAGTTTAATTTGTTAAACTGTTCCTGTAACGCTGTCGTATCGGGAAAATGAATTCTCGTAATCGATAAAAAACCATCATAATCCCAAAGTACATTATCCGGAACTTGATTATTTTCATCAGTCTCGCTATCAATCAAATATACAACATGGTGATACACGTTAGCTGAATCTTGCGGAAAGGTTTTATTGTTGAACCGATTGATGTCCAATAGCGACATATACTTTAACTCGCTACATACCATCTCATCTGTGTGCCCCAATGTTGCCCACCCGATTCTTTGGCTGTTAAAATCAGCAAAACGTTTTCGGAAAGTGAGTGCACGTACTTTCATTCTTGTTCACCTCCAATCTTTAATTGTCGCCATGAAATTTTGGCAATCTCTTCAATGTCTGAATCTTTTTCTTCCCAAAGGGACAGAATTAGCTGAACAAATGCTGTTTCTGCATATTCACATTCTGGACTCTTTCCGCTTGCGTTTCGTGGAACCACCGTCTGTTGCTTTAGGAACAGAACCCACTCTAGAGCACAGAGCATATCCTGCATCCAATCTAGGCAATTTTGGTAGACTTTATTCCCGTGCTGATGGAAATACACCGTCCGATTAATTTGTTTACCTAATTCTTCTTTGGCCTGTGCATAAAGAAAACGAATATATCCACAACCAAGCAAGAGTGCGGCGGCATTCTGTCTATCTTCTTCCAAATTTTTTTCCGAGTTCAATTTGTCACATACAGATTTGAGAAGTTCTTCTTCATATGTAGCACGTTCTTCTTCGGGTATCTTATCCACAATCTTTCTGAAGAATGCGGAAACCATTTTGATTCCATTCTGATTGATACCACGAGATGCCACTGCCTCCGTGTATTGCGCAAGAAGCCAATCCTTTATTACAGTGCCCAAGGTATCGCGGTATCTTGTATTGTAACGAACCTCTGTATCACTTAGATATTCCGACATGTTGCGGATAACGTCAACTCGCTCTTTGGAAATGGAACTATCTTGTTCCCAAAGCTGCACGGCTAGGCTTTCTCGGTGCTCTCGATTCATGGCTATCATAAGACAAATCTGTGCTTGTGGAAAGCATCCCCAAGCTACTGCAAAAAACGCCCACAGTGCAGCCTCTTTAGCAGTGCACTTTAACATGAGTATAGCCAATGCACTAGAAACAAAATGGGCAATAACGCTTCCCGCATAACCAAAGCCATATTTATAGTGAATCATATCAACCTGGCTTTTTCCCAAGGTAAGCTTATCTCTTTCACTGTATATCCAGCCCAGTAAAACGCTGCTCACCCCAACGACACTCATTACAGCAACAAGTGCGTCAATAGTGCCTCTCTCAACAATACTCATCCAAAGGCTATCATACTTTATTACGTTCTTTCCCGTGCAGAACCAATAACCAGATAACACAAATGCGAATATTGTCAATGCGAAATGGAAAGGAAACAGTAATTGTAATATATGTTCTCCAAAATGCATTTTTTCTCGTTGTTTACCGCTCTTGCGATGGTGTTTTAAACCTATTGAAACAATAAGCGTTAGCAATGCAAGGATAATACATGCGCACCATATTTCCATACCCTATTCTCTCTCCTATGGGAAAATACAAAAGCCGCCGTCATTCACTGAATAGTGGTTGCGGCAGCTCTTGCTCAGCGTTCCTTTCGCGCACCAAAAGCACGGCGTTCATTGCTGAGTATTGTTTTTATATCACTCTCCTTTGAGTAAAGAGATCCATTCGAGAAATAGGTGCGTACTTTATCCGTCCCAGGGACTAAATCTGCGCCCTCATACTTAATTCTCGACGGTTTCTTTAAAGCTTCTAGAAACCGATCAGTTGCCATTTCATTTCCTCCTCCCACACTAAAGCCTACCCTTGCCAAGACAATTCTATGCAAAGGACAAGCTGTATGTGCGTTTTTTGTCTGTATAATCGTCAGTAGTTCGCACTTGGGACAATACTGCTTTATTATATTATCATGATTACACTTTTTGCGCAATAGCGAATTATTATTTTTTTTGAAAAATTTATAGCCTTTTGTGTGAAAATTCTATAAATTTTGCCATCGTTACCCAAAAGAACCCATCACTGGTACAAACAACAATGTCTTGAAAAGCATACCATTATGGGAAGACATAATATATTGGGTAAGAGACTGACCAGAAAAGGATCAGCCCCTTACCCGTTTCATTTTTCTCCCCAAATGCAGAAATCATCCGTAAACAACATCCTGAATCATGAATTTCAGCCCCTGCACCTTTCCCAGCAGCCAGATTGCTACTGTAGGCAGTCCGTAGGGGCTGACCAGGAACGCAAGGAGTAGCAGGATGCTCCCGTTCAGAGGGGAATCGATGATGAGCACCGCTATGCCCAGCAGGGCAAGTACCGTACTGACCAGCCCCAGGGCCAGGCCGGATACATAGACGATTCCGGTGCAGATCCAGACGAACAGGGTCAGGGCCAGCACCACCGGGGCGGCGGCGATTCTCAGGGGCAGCAGGAACAGGAACTTCAGTATCTTCATTGTTGTTTCTCCTTCCATCGCTTGGATGCTTCTGCCCGTATTATCCTATAGCAGCTGGAAAAGCGCAAGGATGCGGACCAGGAGCGGCGCAAACTGCCGTTCCTGGCTTTGTGTATGGGGAATATGTCCCTGTCAGGAGATTTTTGCCAGGTGGGTGAGGATGTTCCTAACCCCCTCCCATAACTGATCCTGTCTCCGGGCTATATCTTCCAGGTCGGCGTCGTAAATGCGGCCTGTTTCGTGGGCGCGCTTGGTGAGCTGGTTTAAGTTGTTGCTGGAATAGCGCATGAGGGAAACCAGTTCCTTCAGCTCCGGCAGTTCCAGCTTCACCACATAGCCGTCCAGGGTCATTTTCCGCAGATAGGCTTCCCGGTTCTTTGTCCCAAGCTGGGACATTTTCCTTTGGATCATTTCCAACTCCTGGGGAGATACCCGGAAGTTTAGCTGTATGTTCCGTTTACGGTTGGCGCTGCTCATCGTTCCGGCTCCCGATTTTTGGGTGCTGTGGTTTTTTTCTCCGCCTGCTTCGGCTCCTGCTTCAGATGATCCCGGACAGAGGTTCGGGGCTTTCGCAGCGCCTTGGATCGATCTTCACTGGACAAAATGGTAATGTAAATACCGGGACGATCTTTCATGCCGGTCATAGCGGCGCTCCGGAAGGGGAACATGGACAGCAGCTTGGTCTGGGCGTCGCTTCCTCCACGGCTGAGAAACTCCGGAGAAACACGGGCCATAAAGTGAGTGCCGTTAGGACTGTTCGGCACTTCCAGCCCCCGCAGCTCCTCCATGATCCTTTCCGCTTCTGCCTGAATATCCTCCTGGTTCAAGGGCTGGTGTCGCTGGTGTTCCTGCCGCACCGAATCAATAAATCCGTTCAAAACCGCTGGATGACTGTTCAGGGAATAGCCATAGCGAACCTCATCTGAGTTGTAGTCGGGGATCGTTTCTGCCCATGCCTTGTTCCGGCTGGAATAGCGGTCATCCCATTTGTGAAGCTGGACGGTATTGGCCAGAACCAGCATCACCCGGTCAATGCCGTAGGCCTGAATCACGTCTTTCGCGGCGTCGGGGTGCAGGCGCATCCCATCAAAGTGTTTCCGCAGGGCAGCTTCAATGGCTTCCTTACACTGGACGTTGGCCCGGTTGGAGGTACGGTACTGTTCCAGCTCCCCGTGTTCTTTGGCATAGGCGGCGGTATGGGGATAGACTGGAAGCATCCGCAATGCTTTCTGGGCATTTAATACATCGTCAGCCCGGTTTTCGATGCTCTCCCGGATCATGTCCATATGTCCGGTTTCCGCCTTTTCAAAGTAACGGTACACATCGGCCAGGGGTGTGGGGGAATCCAGCAGAGCCTGAGCCTGATCGTCTGTCAGTTCCAGATCCTCCATGGCCATCAGAATGTCCTCCCGGATGGTGTATTCATAGGCATGGTTCAGAACCTCTGCCGGAGACTGACTTTTCAGCCAGTTCCGGTACTTGTCCTGCTCAGAGGCCATCTTTTCATAGAGATCAGCGCACGGGCCGTCGGTGTTCTTCCATTCATCGGCGCCGGGGATTTCCTGCACAGGGGTTACAATCAGTTTACCGTTGACCATTTGAAACCGTTCCGGGGTTTCAAATTCCTGATAGAAGCGATCCATCAGCTCGGGGGACAGAGAGGTGAAATTGTCCTCTCCCAGCCCCACCACCAGAAAGGTTCCGGCCAGCGCATCGTAAATGTCCCCATCCTCATCCCGGAGCGCCCGGTTCAGAGGCTTGCCGTTCAGCTTGCCTTCCTCATCACAGAGAATGGCCGCAGGTTCTTCATAGGGATAAATTGCTTCGATATTTCCACCGACTTCCCTCTGCAGGGACTCCAGGCCGGTGGGAATCTCCTTGGCATAGGGTTTCTTTTCTGGCTCTACCACCAGGACATTCATGGTATTGGGTTCCATGGTTATCTTACCTCCTCATGTTGTTTTGATTTTCTGTCCGGGTCCCTGGGAGGCACCGGACGTTTCAGCCCGTCCAGTACCGAGGGACGGGCGCTTTTGGTCACCACGGTTTCTTCCCGGCTGCTTTCTTTTCTGTCCATGTTCAAAATGGCGTCCAGCTCTGTCAGACGGGCGGATTTTTCCCGAAATTCCTTTTCATAGGGGAAGGGCTTAACGGATTCTTCTTTTGCGGAGGCCTGCTGCCGGTACATATTCTCTAAGCGGGATTTTGCTGCTTCCAGCCGTTGAGGGCATTGACCAAGGGCGTTTTCCATTCGGGTCAGATTGCCCCTGGGGTCAGCACCCAGGGTGCCTTCGTGGGTCATCTGACCCTTCAGATGGAACTTGTACTGCTGCTCATGGAGCGAATAGGACAGGAACAGGCCAAACCCCCGATGCTGTGCCGGAAGTAGGAACATCCTTATTTATAATTCTAGTCTTTTCGACAAAAATTTATTTTTGATATAGCTGTTTCACTATTTTCTTTGTTATGGATTTGCGCGCGGAGGCATATATCCCGCAATTTTAGCCCGGTCGCTGGCGGCCTTTCTCCGTTCCTCGCTGTACGGCTCCCGAACGGATACGCAGCGTTTGGGAACAGTGAACCGGTGTTCGTCCCGCCGGAGGATTTGATCCGGGTATTTCTCTGCCAGCCGGGTCAGCTTTTCTATCAGCTTGGGATCGTGGGTGTAGACGTCGGCGGTTGGCTCCGCCTGGTTGTACAGGAGGATGGTCTCCTGTTCCAGCTTGGACAGGTTCATTGGCTCCTGTCCTTTCCAAACACCAGCTTGAACCGGGTGAAGCTGCCGTCATCCTCCATGACCACTTCCGCATCGTAGACCCTGCCCGTCCGTTCCGAGTAGCAGCCCTGGATGCACGGCACAAGATCGGCTTTTTTTGCCGCTACGAGCGCGCGCATAAAACTGGTTTTGCTCTCCTGTTGAACCACAAATTGTCCCAGCCGAATGGCATCAAGGACGTATAGCAAAATAATTGCTTTTAGGAGAGCACGCCGTGACAACTTTTATAAGGAGCGTTTGGTTATGGAAGTTGCCTATCGGTGTTGTTGTGGGATTGATGTGCATAAGAAAGTCATCGTAGCCTGTCTGGTGAATGGCGGCGAACAGGAGCTGCGAGAATTCGGCACAACCACCAGCGAAATCAAAACTTTGGCAAATTGGCTCACAGAATCAGGCTGTGAGATGATTGCCATGGAAAGCACAGGTGTATTTTGGAAACCTCTGTACAATTTGTTTGAGTTAATGGATTTGGATGCAATGATTGTCAACGCCGCACACATGAAAGCTTTGCCAGGACGCAAGACGGACGTGAAAGATGCGGAATGGATCGCAGACCTGCTTCGGCATGGCCTGTTGAAAGCCAGCTATATTCCTAACCGGGAGCAACGTGAATTGCGTGAGGTCACCCGTTACCGCAAAAGCCTGACGGAAGAACGCTGCCGGGAAGTAAACCGTCTGCAAAAAATTCTGGAAGGTGCCAATATCAAGCTGGATTCTGTAGTGAAAGACATCACCGGCAAAACCGTAAAGAGTTCGTATTTCTTTGCACAGTACCAGCGAATTTCTACTAGACGTGGCAAAAATCGAGCCACGCTTGCAGTCGCCCATTCCATGCTGATCGCCATATACCACATTCTTAAAAACAAGACTGCTTTCCATGACCTCGGTTCTGACTACTACGATTCTTTTAACCGCGACAGAAAGATAAACAGCTATCTCAAACGACTGAAAGCACTTGGATGGGAACCTGATGCCATCCCCAGTTCCGCCTGAATGCGCTATTGCATAGCGCAAGCTGCCTGCCGAAAGGCGGGAGCCGTTTTGCGCCCTTTTTAGGGGTATGTTTTCATAACAAAAAGCCGCAGCTCAAAACGAAACTGCGGCGGTCATTTGATGGGGTGTATGCGGTTTTGGAAATTGGGAATGGGACATTTCGGCAGAGGATTGGCAGAAAAGCGGTTCGGGAAGGTGGGCAATGACCGCAGGATTCGGTCAATACCGGATTCCTCCATATTCCGCTGGGTCAGGCAGTCCTCCCAGATGGCGTCCTGGATTTGTCTTATGGGGTGCATATGAGCCTTCCTTTCATCTGCGGCGGCGTTTGCGGGGCTTGAAGTCGATGATATGCCCTTCCGTAATATGGGCGTAGCGCTTGATCTTGATCTGTCTGCGTTTCTGTCGTTCCAAGGCTGCTTCATATCCCGGATCGTCCAGGAACAGACGCATTTCCTCTCCGGCTTCGCCGTAGGGCGTGTCCGGGGTAAGAACGGAGAACTCGATCATCCAGTGGGTATTGTCGTGGAACCGTTCCACGGCTAAAATCTTGTGTCCTTTCAGCTCTCTGGCTGAAATATCCTGCATAGGCGGCTCCTTTCATCTTTCTTGGTCACGCTGACGCTTCTTCTGCCACGCCTCCAGCAGCTTGATGATGGTTTCCTGCATCCGCTGGGGGGTGTAGCTTTTGGGGAAATACTTCCGCAGGGTGGCGCTGTCCAGCGTTACCTTGTCCCAGGCTTCCTTTTTCTCCTCGGACATGATGGCGAGCATCACATCCGGGGAGAGCTTTCCTTCCTGGCTGAACTTTTTCAGCCGCTGGGCCTGGGACAGAGAGGGGGTGGCCTGTTCACTGTCGATGGCGTCCAAAAGCTGCTCCTGTTCCTCGGGCTTCAGGAAGGAAAGCTCATAGGCGGGATTCAGGGCGATTTTCCGTTCATCCACCATATCCAGCAGAGGTGGGATCAGCTCTGTCAGGCGGATATAGCGGAAGATTTGGTTCTTGCTCTGCCCAACCTGTTCCGCCAGTAGCTCACTGGACTTCTTGCCAGCCGACTTGTTCCCAACTTGGGAACAAGTTAAATCTGTCCTTGCGCCTTGCCTTTTCATGGCATCCAGCTTCATCTTGTAAGCAAAAGCCCGCTCGCTGGGGAGCAGGCTTTCTCTTTGCAGATTGCTGTCCACCATGATGATGATGGCCGCGTCATCGTCCAAATCCCGGACAATGACCGGCATGGTTTCCTTCCCGGCCAGTTCGCTGGCTCTGCGCCGCCTATGTCCGGCTACCAGCTCATAGCCGCCCTCCGGGCGGGGGCGGGCAATGGCCGGAACCAGGACGCCGTACTTTTGTATGCTTTCCGCAGTTTCCATCATGGCTTCGTCATCCTTGACTTTGAATGGGTGGTCTTTGAAGGGGCGCAGCTCTGACAGGGGGATCTCCATGACCCGCTCCCGCTGATCGTCGGCACGGCTTTCCTCGGTGGAAAACAAATCATCTACTGAGGCCAGCTCTACTTTTCTCGCGCTGCTTTTCAAGTTTTAACACCTCCTTGGTAAGACTTTCATATCCCTGGGTCACCTTCCCTCCGGGGTCATGGGCGAAGATGCTTCTGCCCTCCGCGCTGGTTTCCTTGGCCCGGACAGAGTGGGGAATCTCGGAACCAAAGACTTTGATCCTGCTTCCGTAAGTCTCACGGAGCAGGGCGGCGATCTCCCTGGCGAAGTTGGTTCTGCTGTCCACCATGGTCAGCAAAATGCCGTCGATCTGGAGCTTGGGGTTGATCTGCCGCTTTACCTTGCTTACGGTCTGAAGAAGCTGCTCTAAGCCCTTGGCGGGCAGATACTCCGCCTGGACGGGGATTATGATCCGGTTGGCGGCGGCCAGGGCGTTGACCGTGAGCATCCCCAGGGAGGGCTGACAGTCGATGAGAATGTGGGTATATTGTCCTTTCACCGTGTCCAAATACTGCCGCAGAATGGTCTCCCGGCTCATGGCGTTCACCAGGGACACCTCCATACCGGACAGCTGGATGTCGGCGGGCATAAGGTCAACCCCTTCCGGGTGGTGAAGGATACCCTGACCGGGGACAATGGGCTGATCCAGAAGGATACGTCCCATGGCATCGGATAACGTAAAAGGCAGCTTGTCCGGCTGGGGATTCCCCAAGCTGATGGTCAAGCTGCCCTGCGGATCTGCGTCTACGAGAAGGACTTTCTTTCCTGCTTTTGCCAGCCCGATCCCCAGGTTGGCACAGGTGGTGGTTTTGCCAACGCCGCCCTTCTGATTGGCGATGGCGATGATTTGGGTGTTCATTGTTCTTACCTCCATAGCCTTATCTCTTGATTGATGAACTGAGCGATGTATTGATTTTGGGGTCATTTATTGGTATAATCACAATAATTTACGAATATGCGAGGATGTTATGAAAAACAAAAAGCCACCCTTTGAAATCACGAATACGATCATTGATTCTGTTGCGGAAATAGCCGAACTGGTAGGCATGCTCACATCAACGAACCAGCTCTCCAGCAACCCGACTTTGCGCCGGAGCAATCGTATTCGTACCATCCACGGCTCCCTTGCCATTGAACAGAATACGCTCAGCTTGGAGCAGGTAACTGCTGTCCTCAACGGTAAGCACGTTCTGGCTCCGCCCAAGGATATTGCGGAAGTCAAAAACGCTTATGAGATTTACGAACGGCTGGACGAGCTGGACCCCTACTCCGTAGATGACCTGCTGACCGCTCACAACATTATGACCCGGGGACTGGTGGATGAGGCGGGTATGTTCCGCACCCGGCCTGTCGGCGTCGTAGACCAAGAAGGACGTATCCTGCATTTCGGCACTCTGCCGCAGTATGTCCCGGATTTGGTCATAGAACTGCTGGACTGGGTCAAGAACAGCGATGTGCATATGCTGATCCGCAGCTGCGTGTTCCATTATGAGTTTGAACTGATCCACCCATTTGCGGATGGAAATGGCCGTGTGGGCCGTCTGTGGCATACCCTGTTGCTTTCCAAATGGAACCCGGCCTTTGCCTGGCTGCCGGTAGAGTCCATCATCCATGACCGCCAAGAGGCGTATTATGCGGCCATCAATGCTTCCAATGGTGCCGGAGAGTCCACAGTGTTTATTGAATTCATGCTCTCTGCCATCAAGGCATCGCTCATTGATGCCATTAATACGAGTGATGAAATGAGCGATGAAGTGATGGATAAGGCAGCGATGCGCTGGAAGCAGATTGAAAAATTTTTGCAGACACATGAGTATATCATGAACGCAGACGTTCGGGTGTTGTGCGGCGTTTCAGCGGCTACGGCAAACCGGATTCTAGCTGGGTTGGCAGCAGAAGGAACGCTCGTCAAATACCGTGAGGGTGGGCATTGGGCATATAAATTAAGAAAGCTCTGATGAAATCGACAAGAGCTTCCCTGGGCCACCTTGTTGCTGGAGTCGTGGGCAAAGATGCTTTTTCCCTCAGCGCTGGTTTCCTCCGCCCGGACGCCTCATTTCCTGCTGTATTTCTGGGAAGAGAAAAAACCGCCACAAATCTGTGACGGTTATTTATCTTCCCGGAAGGATCATGGGAGATATTCAATTCAAACAGGTGCAGCCTGGTGATTGTTCCACTGAATAAGTAAGTATTTTGGATGGCTGCCTGTTGGCCGGTTCAATATGTAATTAGGACACCTTCCTCGGAAGCGGCCTGCATCTTGAACTTGTCCATAGCCTCACGAGCCTGGGGAATGTTGATCTGATTGTTGCTCTTCATACCTATTGTTTCTCCTTTTGTCGTTTTCCGGAAAGGCCAGACGCTTTCCGGTGGAAAACGACTTTTCTTTCCGTAACCCTATCTTTTCCCGGAAGAGAAAAGCTATGAGTGTGAATGAAAACCAAGACAGGAGGATTTTGGCAAAATCAGAATAACAATCAAATCCGGGCAATGCCGGTTCTGCGGGCTGCTTCTGCAACAGCTTCGGCAACGGCGGTGCCCACTCTGGGATCAAAGGCTTTTGGGATGATGTTGTTTTCGTTCAGCTCTGAGTCGGGAATCAGGCTTGCCAGGGCATAGGCGGCAGCCATTTTCATTTCCTCGTTGATATCCGATGAGCGGACATCGAAGGCACCCCGGAAAATGCCGGGGAAGGCCAGAACATTGTTGATCTGGTTGGGATAGTCGCTGCGTCCGGTGGATACGATCCGGGCGCCGCCGGCTTTGGCTTCCTCCGGGAAGATTTCCGGTGTGGGGTTGGCGCAGGCGAAAATAATGGCGTCCCGGTTCATGGAGGCTACCATATCCCGGGTGACAATGCCGGGAGCGGAAGTGCCGATGAACACGTCAGCTCCTACCAGCATCTGAGCCAGTGTGCCGCTGGCCTGGTCAGGGTTGGTGCACTGGGCCATCTCGGCCTGAGCCCAGTTCATGCCGGGGGCATCCTTGTACAGCGCACCTTGGCGGTCACACATGATGATGTTCCGGAATCCGGCGCTTAAGAGCATTTTCACAATGGAAATTCCGGCGGCTCCGGCTCCGGCGGTGACGATTTTCACCTCTTCTTTTTTCTTGCCGACCACTTTCAGTGCATTGGTCAGACCTGCCAGCACAATCACAGCGGTACCGTGCTGGTCATCGTGGAAAACGGGAATGTCGCACTTTTCCTTCAGCTTCCGCTCGATTTCAAAGCACCGGGGGGCGGCAATATCCTCCAGATTGATGCCGCCGAAGGAGCCGCTGATCAGATACACGGCGTTGACGAATTCGTCCACGTCCTTGGTTTTGACACACAGAGGGAAGGCATCCACGCCGCCGAAGGCCTTGAACAGGGCGCACTTGCCCTCCATCACCGGCATTCCCGCCTCCGGGCCGATATCTCCAAGCCCCAGCACGGCGCTGCCGTCGGTAATCACCGCACACAGATTGTGGCGGCGGGTCAGTTCGTAGGATTTGGAAATGTCCTTCTGGATTTCCAGACAGGGCTGAGCAACTCCCGGGGTATAAGCCAGAGACAGCTCCTCCTTGTTGGACACCGGAACGGTCGCTACCACTTCAATTTTTCCCTTCCACTGGCCATGCAGCCGGAGGGACTCTTTTGCGTAATCCATAGCAAAAACCTCCATATCAGTTTCTGTATACACTTTACTACATTTTTCTTCGCTTGAAAAGTAGCAAGAAGAAAAAACTTGTCTGCCCGGCTCCTGTCTTGCATTTCCTGGAATTGTATGGTATGCTAACAAAAATGTATTTGGCGAGAGGAGGAACCGCTATGAATGTCCATGAATCCGGGGAAATGTATTTGGAGGCCATACTGGTTCTGTCCAAGGAACGTGGTTATGTCCGGGCGGTGGATGTCAGTGAATATTTGGGCTACTCCAAGCCCAGCGTATCCCGGGCTATGGGAATCCTGCGCAAAGGAGATTACATTTGCGTGGAAAAAGATGGGGCCATTACCCTGACAGAGCAGGGCAGGAGCATTGCGGAAAAAATTTTTGAGCGGCACACGGTATTGTCCCAGATGCTGATCAAGCTTGGCGTTTCGGAGCAGACTGCCATTGCCGACGCCTGTAAAATGGAACACGCCATCAGTGACGAGTCGTTTCTGGCCATTAAACGACATGCCGCAGGTATGTAAAACAAAAACAGCCCCCCAAACCCGTCGGGTTTGGGGGCCAGTTGTTATGCGGTCAGGAACAGGGCCATCAGCACTGCCAGAGTAACCGGCAAAGAGGACAGAAACCAATCCTGCATGTCGGTTTTCTTCACAAGGGATACCTCCTGTAACGGAAAGAATGGGAAATCTTAAGCAAACAGATTCTGGTACTGAGGATTCAGAAGAGCGGAGAATACGGAAGCGTCAATGGTGAATTCCGGAGTGCCCATATAGCCGGGAGCCACTTCGTATTCGTCGAAGGGAATTACCAGGTTGCCGCTGGCGTCAAAGTAGAAGTTGTGCTCAGCGCCCAGATCGATGAAGTCCTGTCCTATGTCGCTGTCCTCGGTCCAGTAGACCAGGCTGGTATCGTCAGCCATCCGCTGCTTCATCTGTGCCAGAATGTCCTGACGCAGAACTTCGGCATAGCTGCTGTCGGAGAACAGCTGACCCAGAGTGACGACTTCATTGGTGCTGCGGTCTACGTTGTAGTAGTGGTAGGTCACCATGCCGCTGCCGGTGGCGTTAAATACGGTCAGCTTCAGGGTAAACCAGTTGTCGGTTTCGGTGAGGACTTCGTAGTCTACGGACAAAGAGGTGTGGCCTTCCTCGCCAATGGCTTCGGCATCGGCATAGAACCGGTTGACCAGCTCTTCGGTCAGAGCGTCTACGTCCTTATTGATGGCGGCGCCGGCATCACCCAGGGAATCGTCTTCCACATTGGGAACTTCCACGTTCATATCGTGGTAGCCGTCGGCATAGTCATAGCTGCGGATGGTAACGACCTTCACAATGGCGCCGATTACCGGCACGTCGGACAGGGCCTCAGCGTAGGCCACACTGACGTTGGGCATCACTACCAGCAGGGCAAGGGCCAGGCTGGCGGCCACGGCAGCCACCCGGGGCATCAACCGGAAGCGGACAACCTTCTCCTTCCGGGGCGGAAGATTGGACAGAACCTCTTCGATTCTCTGGGCGGTGTGTTCCGGAATGGGCTGCTGTTCTTTTTTTGCCAGATCGAAAATCATGTCATCAAACTGTTTCACGGTAAAAATCCTCCTTGTTCAGCGCGTTTTTCAGCATGGTTCTAGCCCGGGATAGTTGGGTTTTGGTGGCCATCACCGATTGACCGGTGACGGACGCAATTTCCTGCAGGGACAGGTTTTCATAATAATACAGAATGACAATGGTGCGGTAGGGCTGGCGGAGTTTGGAAACCGCCTGCCGCAGAACCAGCTTTGTGTTGACATCCTGGTAGGAAAAACCGTCTTTGAGGTCGTATTGTTCCTCAATATCCACGGTGGGGTGTTTGCTGCGAAGGGATTCCAGACACACATTGTGCAGAATTTTCAGCAGCCAGGGTTTGAAGGTACCTTCGTTTTTCAGTTGAGAAAGATTGGTGTATGCCCGCATAATGGTATCGGAAATGGCATCCTCGGCATCGTGCTGATTGTGCAGAATACCGTATGCCAAGGCATACATCGAACCTTGACAGGTCCGGACTCTTTCACAGAAATCATTGGTTGTGATCACATTGCATTCCTCCACAGTTATGCAGGGATAGTCGATAAACGTGACAGCGACGCATCCAAGGGAAAACCCCGACATTTTCCCGGAAGGGCCGGGGCTGTTTGCTTATCTGTTATGTAGATGCGCCAGCCGGGGAAAAGGTTACAGATATTTCGACAAAAAAGCAAAAAAGAAATATTTTTTTCGCCGGAGCCAAGAAGCACCCGATTGCATTCTCGGCCATGGTGTGGTATGCTGATAAAACCAAAGGAGATCCCGCTGAAAAAAACCGGGCGGCTGAACACCGCCCGGTTTTGCTTATTTGTCCAGCAGCGCCTCAATGCTGCTGCGGGGCTGGTAGCCCACAGACTTGGCAGATATGCTGCCGTTTTTCATGACCACCAGAGTAGGAATGCTGGTAACGCCAAATTTCATTGCCAGTTCCATCTCTTTGTCAACGTCAATTTTGCCTACCAGAATGTCCTCCCGGTCAGCGGCCAGCTCTTCCAGAATGGGGGCCACCATCCGGCAGGGACCGCACCAGGCAGCCCAGAAGTCCAGCAGTACAGGCTTGTCACTGCCCAAGACCAGGGAATCAAAATTGTCTTTTGTAATATGCACAGGGGACATGGGATTCACTCCTTTGTATGGTTTTGTATCATTAGTATATCCTAAGAATCCGGGCTATGCAACAACAATTGGGGGATTGCCCTGGATTTCTATAAATTGTGGGAGGTTTCTTATGAGCGGATGCGACGGTAATTGCGCAAAGTGTTCCGGCTGCGCCCGGGAACTGGTGCTGACCCAGAAGGAACTGGATTTTCTGCGCTACCTGGGGCAGATTCCCTTTCTTCCGGTGGCCCGGAAGCGGGAGGACGATATCCCGGTGTACCTGGAGGAAGGAGCGCCGGAGGACGTGAGTGTCCTGCTGCAATGTCTGGAGAAAAAAGGGCTGATTTCTCTGGATTTTGACAAGCCGCTGAGTGGTTTTGATGACGGTGCCTATGCCGCCTATCCCGTCCGGGGAAGCATGGCCCTGACCCAGCGGGGACAGCAGGTGCTGCAGCTGGTGGAATACCAGGGCGTAACGGTATAAGATTGCCTTTTAGGCAAAATGCTGGTATTTTACGGTTGCTTTTGTAGAAATTGGCTGGTATAATGGCCTCATCCTGAGAGTAAAAATGCTCCGGGGAAAAATCCTGAGTGGATTGTGGAGAGAGGCTTATGAGAGGAACGGAATACCGGGCAGGTCTGAGCCGGGGACTGCCGGTGGGGATGGGATATTTTTCCGTCAGCTTCGGCTTTGGCACCATGGCAGTGAACCAGGGGCTGCGGGCTCTGGATGCCACCTTGATTTCCCTGACCAACCTGACCAGCGCCGGACAGTTTGCCGGACTGACGGTGATTGTGGCGGGGGCTACCTTGTGGGAAATGATTTTGACCCAGCTGATTATCAACAGCCGCTATGCGCTGATGAGTCTGGCCCTGAGCCAGCGGATGGGACAGCGGATTGGCCTGCTGCCCAGATTGCTGATTGCGTTTTTCAATACCGATGAGATTTTTGCCTTGGCCATGTCCCGAATAGAGCCGCTGACCCTGCCATTTATGCTGGGACTGGGAACGCTGCCCATTCTGGGCTGGACATTGGGAACTCTGTGTGGGGCGTTGGCAGGCTCTGTGCTGCCCGGCTCCATCCGGACAGCCCTGGGGGTTATGCTCTACGGCATGTTTGTGGCCATTGTGGTACCGGAGGCCAAACGGGAAAAGGAAATTCTGGCGGTGGTGGTGCTGGCTCTGGTTTGCAGCAGTCTGTTCGCCTGGGTGCCGGGACTGAACCGAATTTCTGCGGGACTGGCCATTGTGATCTGCACGGTGGCGGCCGCTGCAATTTGCGCAGTGGTGTTCCCGGTGGCGGAGCGGGAGGAAGCGCCGGTATGAATCTGTATCTGTATATCCTGGCTATGGCTGTGACCACCTATCTGATTCGGGTGCTGCCGCTGACCCTGTTTCGCAAGCCCATTTCCAGCCGGTTTCTTCGTTCTTTCTTACATTATGTACCCTATGCCTGCCTCAGCGCCATGACCTTCCCGGCGATTTTAAGCAGTACGGATTCGGTTATCAGCGGCGGGGCGGCCCTGGCAGTGGCGGTGGGGCTGGCCTATCGGGGAAAAAGCCTGATTGTGGTGGCCCTGAGCAGCAGCGCGGCGGTGCTGCTGTGCCAGTGGGGGATTTCCCTGCTGGGATAAGCCGGAAAATCCGGTCTATAAATGTAAAATAACTGTGTCTATTCCCGGTTTCGCTTGACGAGCCGGGAATCCTTTGTTATAATCCAACCCGAAGAGGGAGTAGTCGGCGCGATAAGCGGGGCTGGGTCAACATACTGGGGTTTTCCCCTGGTTCAGCCTGAAATGACGAGACTTGACAGGCCGGCTCAGTCTCTTCCTGGCTTCTGTGCTGACCTGAAATCTGCACGGAGGTTTCTTTTTATGGGTATCGGAGAACTGCTTCTGCTGGCGCTGGGCGTCAGTATGGATGCCTTTGCGGTGTCAATCTGCAAGGGACTGGCCATGAGAAAAGCCACTATTAAGGCGAGCCTGACCTGCGGCGCCTGGTTTGGCGGCTTTCAGGCGTTGATGCCGCTGATCGGATTTTACTTGGGCACCTTGTTTGCCGAGGCCATCCAGAGTGTAGACCACTGGGTTGCCTTTGTACTGCTGGGCATCATCGGCATCAATATGTTCAAGGAAGCCCTGGAAAAAGAACCGGAAGGATGCGGCTGCTGCGAGGAAAATGCCGACCTGTCGCCCAAAACCATGTTCATCATGGCAGTTGCCACGTCCATCGATGCCTTGGCTGTGGGCATCTCCCTGGCCATGGCAGGTGTGCAGCATATCTTTATGGCGGTGCTGCTCATTGGCGCTTTTACCTTCGGCATGTCCGCCGTTGGCGTGAGGGTTGGCAATGTCTTTGGCAGCCGGTATGAAAAGAAAGCCCAGCTGGCCGGCGGCATCATTTTGGTTGCCCTGGGAGTGAAGATTCTTCTGGAGCATTTGGGGGTTTTGGCGTGATCCGTACGGACAAGCGGATGCGGCTGTGTATCGCACTGCTGATTTGCAATCTGATTTTCATTTGGGGCAACTCAGCCCTGCCCGGACAGATTTCCGGCGCCTTCAGCGATTGGGTGAAGGAAATGCTGGAGTATATTCTGCCCGGGGGAGAAGAAACGGCTCCCGGGGGCGGATTGCTGCGCAAAATGGCCCACTTCACGGAATTTGCCGCATTGGGGGCGCTTTTAACCTGGCTGTTCGGTATGCTGCGGAAAAAAGGAGCCTGGCCGCTGCTTCTGGGTGCGGCTGCTGCCTGTGTGGACGAAGGTATTCAGCGTTTCGTCCCGGAGCGTGGGCCCAGCATCAAGGATGTGGCGCTGGATAGCTGCGGCGTACTGACAGGTATGATTCTGGTGTATCTGGGACATACCATTTACAAACGAATTGTTTTACAATCAACTTGGAGGAAACAAACATGAAAAAGCTTATTTCTGCTCTTCTGGCGGTGGCCATGATGGCCGCACTGCTCACCGGCTGCGGCAGTTCTTCTGCGCAGGAAACCACAGCAGCCACCACCGCTGCGGTTGTCAGCGTGGAGGGCACCATGGAAGAACTGATTAACAAGGTCGTGGAAATTCAGCCCGTGGAATTCGGTGCTGCCATGACCAATCTGGACTTGACCGACACCAGCGAGGAAGGCCTGTGGAATATCAAGCGTTTTACCGGCCTGGACAATGCGGATCAGATTGTGGAAGCTGCTGCCTACGAGCCCATGATCGGTTCCATTGCCTTCTCCATGGTGATGGTCCGGGTCGCTCCCGGTGAGGACAGCAAGGCGGTTGCCGAAGCCATGAAGGCCGGAATCGACCCCCGCAAGTGGATCTGCGTGGAGGCTGACGATCTGATGGTCACCGGCTACGGCGATGTGGTGATGCTGATTATGGTCAGCAGCGCCCAGGAGATCACTGCGCAGTCCTTTGTGGATGCCTTTGCCCAGGTGGTCGGCGCAGAGCCGGATTTCCAGCTGAGCTAAATCACAGGAACTGTTTCGGCAGCGGCTTTTGCCGCTGCCGTTTTTTACGGAAAGAATAATCGGTCCTTGGAGGACACAAAGGGAGGCAATTCATGGTTTTTTCCAGTATATCCTTTTTGTATTACTTTCTCCCGGCGGTATTGGCAGTCTATTTCCTGGTTCCCTGGAAATGGAAAAATGGGGTGCTTCTGATTGCCAGCCTGTTTTTCTACGGTTGGGGAGAGCCGAAACTGCTGGCGCTGATGGTATTTACCATTGTGCTGTTTTATATCTGCGGCCTGGCTATTGCCAGATCGGAAAAGCGAAAAAAGCTGTGGCTGAGCATTTCGGTAGTCATCAGTGTGCTGCTTTTGGGCCTGTTTAAGTATGCCGACTTCTTTATTTCCAGCGTCAATGCAGCCACCGGCCTGAGCCTGCCCCTGCTGAAACTGGCGCTGCCGGTGGGCATCAGCTTCTACACCTTCCAGTGCCTGAGCTACACCATTGACGTCTACCGGGGCAATGTGCCGCCCCAGAAGAATCCCATCAGCTTCGGCGCTTATGTTGCCCTGTTCCCTCAGCTGATTGCCGGCCCCATTGTGCGCTATGTGGATGTGGCAAGGGAACTGGACAGCCGGAAAAGCACCTGGCAGGATGTTTCTTTGGGCCTGCGCCGCTTCCTGGTGGGTCTGGGGAAAAAGGTGATTCTGGCGGACAATTTTGCCCTGCTGATGAAGCTGTTCCGGGAAAGCGGGCAGCCGTCGGTGCTGTTTTACTGGATGTACGCCATTGCCTTTACCCTGAACATTTACTTTGACTTTTCCGGGTATTCGGACATGGCCATTGGCCTGGGGCGGATTCTGGGGTTCCATTTTATTGAAAACTTTGACTATCCCTATCTGTCCAAGAGCATTTCGGAGTTCTGGCGGCGCTGGCACATGAGTCTCGGCAGCTGGTTCCGGGATTATGTGTATATCCCCCTGGGAGGCAACCGGGTCAGCCGGGGCCGGTGGGTGTTCAACATCCTGGTGGTGTGGATGCTCACGGGACTGTGGCACGGTGCTGCCTGGAACTTTGTGCTGTGGGGGCTGCTGTTTGCGGTGCTGCTGCTGGCGGAAAAGTGGATTCCGGGGCTGAAAAAGCTTCCGGATGCATTGCGCCATGGCTATGTGCTGCTGGCAGTGGTGCTGAGCTTTGTGCTGTTCAATGCCGAGAGCCTGTCCCAGGCAGGGGCGGATTTTGCGGGGCTCTTTGGCTTCGGCAATCTGCCTTTGGTAACCCAGGAAACCCTTTACTACCTGCGAAGCTTTGCCCTGCTGTTTGTGCTGGGAATTGTGGGAGCCACACCGGTAGTGAAACAGGCAGGAGACCGGATTGCCCGGAGTAAGGCTGCCCCGGTGCTGGAGTGGGCATGGATGACCGCACTGCTGCTGGTGTCTACGGCTTACCTGGTGGACGGCTCTTTCAGTCCGTTCCTGTATTTCCGATTCTAAAGGAGGTGGCACAGATGAAAAAATGCATACCTGCCATTTTGGTTCTGTCCTTGTGGGCAATCCTCACTGCTGCCGCCTGGCTGCTGCCTCAGAAGGATTTGTCCGTGGCGGAGCGCCGCCCCCTGGCCCAGATGCCGGAAATAGAAGCCGATGCCATTCTGGACGGGGAATTCATGGAGGATTTTGAGGACTACGCCCTGGATCAGTTCCCCCTGCGGGACCGATTCCGGCAACTCAAATCTTTGTTCCACTTCTACGCCCTGGGGCAGAAGGACAACAACGGCATTTATCTTTCTCAAGGCTACGCCGCCAAGCAGGAATACCCCCTGCAAACCGTGTCTGTGGGCTACGCCTTGAAGCGGCTGAATTACGTCTATGAAACCTACCTGCAAGATTCCCGGGTATTTATGGCCATTGCTCCGGACAAGGGTTATTATCTGGCCCAGCCCAGCGGTCACCTGTCCATGGATTATGAAACATTGTTTGCCATGGTGCAGGAGGGGATGCCCTGGGCAACCCACATTGACCTGATGCAGTCACTGAATGTGGGCAATTACTACCGCACAGATACCCACTGGCGGCAGGAGTACCTGCTGTCGGCGGCCGGAGAAATCTGTGAAGCCCTGGGCGTGACGCCGCCCCGGGAGGAGGATTACACCCTCACTGCCCTGGAAAAGCCCTTCTACGGTGTCTACTACGGTCAGGCGGCTCTGCCCATGGAGCCGGAGACGCTGTACTACCTGGACAGCGACCTGCTGCGCCAGTGCAGCGTCTACGACTACGAAACCGGAAAAACCGGCAGTGTCTACGATCTGAGCAAGCTGGAAAGCCGGGATCTGTATGATATTTTCCTCTCCGGCGCCCGGAGCCTGCTGACCATTGAAAATCCCAATGCCGCAACCGATCGGGAACTGATTGTCTTCCGGGATTCCTTCGGCAGCAGCATGGTGCCGCTTTTGGTGCAGGACTATGCCAAGGTAACCCTGGTGGACATTCGCTATATCCATCCGGATCTGTTGGGGGAATATCTGGATTTCCACGGTCAGGATGTGCTGATGCTCTACAGCACCCTGATTCTGAACAACAGCGCCGCATTGCGATAAACAATAAGCCCCGCCTTTCGGGCGGTGTTCGTAAGACAGTAAAACAGGAAAGGCGTGACTGCGAAAGTCACGCCTTTTCATTATGGGTACAGCTGCTTTCGCGGCGCAAGGGGTGCAGCCCCTTGTTCGGAACGAAGTGACGCAAAACAGCCCGGACATTCAAATGTCCGGGCTGTTCGCCTCGCAGAGCGCATGATACAGGGCTTGCCTCTGTATAGAAGTGCGCTCTTTATCAGTTCAACAAATTGGAATTTACTTAACTGCTTTTATGGTATAAGTCGCACCCCAATTTTTCAGCACCTCTACGGAAGAAAAACCTGCTTCAAGAAGTGCTTCTGTTTCGTGTTTTACAGTAAGGGGAGTGTCGTAATGGTAAAACTCATCATCTGAAATTCCTTGCTCTGCTTTCAATTCACTCAAGTTTTGTCGGTGCGTCTGTTCTTCTTCATCAGTCATAGAGAAGTAGTCCGTCAGTACAAAATATCCACCGTCTTTTAATGCTCTACGCAGTTTGGTATATAAAGGGACTTTTTCTGCCCTTGTGAAATGGTGCAAACTCTCCACCGATACCGCACTATCAAACAAGGACATACCAAAAGGCACATCAAAATAGGAACCGCAAATCAAAGTAATATCTTTGTCGGCAAATTTCTTTTTCAGAGTCGATAACATTCCTTGTGACAAATCAATACCTGTTATGCTTGCAGATGGATTTAGCAGATAGTATTTTTCCAACTCCAATCCTGTGCCACATCCCAAATCAAGTATATGGCAGTTTTCGGTAGTCGGCAACTGCTTCGCCGTAAAGGGATAGAACTCGTCCGCCGCTTCAATATTGGTCATCATATGTTCATCGTATCCATCTAATCTATTTTCAAAAAAATCAGCCATCTTTTCAAGCATATCTAATCTCCGTCAAATTCAAGTTTATCGGTCTGTTTAATCATATCATACGGCTACAATATATGCAAGAATAGTCCCGGCAGACATTACTGCCGGGACTGAAACTGTTTTACGGACACCCGGCTTTTTAGGCGGGGCAATTTTGTTAAGTTGTCAGATTCTGAATCCATTTTCCCTGCTTGAGCATAAACGCACCGATGCCGCATTTGATCAGGTCGGCAGCCTGACAGATGGCATACAGTGGCAGAATGGGAAGGTGGGCGAACCGGCTCAGACAGAAGGCCAGGGGAACGCAGCACACCCAGACAAAGCAGCTGTCAAACAGGAAGGTAACCATGGTCTGACCGCCGGAGCGCAAGGTGAAGTAGGTGGCGTTGATGTAGGCGTGGAAGGGCATACCCACGGCACTGATGCAGATCAGCCAGCCTGCCAGCTGACGGACTTCTTGCGTGGTGTTGTAAATATGGGGGAAAGCCCCGGAGAAGGATGCCATCAAAGCGCCGAAAATCAGACCGGAACTGACGGACAGGGCAATCAGCTTGCGGTTGCTGTCGCGAACCTGAGCTTCGCTGCTGCCGGCGCCCAGCATCTGACCCATGATGATGCCCACGGCATTGCCCATGGACAGGAACACCACACTGGCCAGATTCACCAGGGTGCTGGAAATGTTGGTAGCGGGCACTACATCCAGTCCGCAGGTGGAGTAGCATTGGTTCAGGATTGCCATACCGCTGGACCAGAGAAATTCATTGACCAGCAGGGGCATACCCTTGAGAATGATGGAGCGCAGCAGCTTGCCGGGGATAAAGGGCGAACGATAAGCGCCCACAATGAAGGGGTTGCGGTTTCGGTTGCGGTGGGTCCACCCGGCCACAATGGCCAGTTCCACATACCGGGAAATGACGGTAGCCAGGGCAGCGCCCTCTACACCCATCCGGGGAGCCCCGAAGTGACCGAAAATCAGGACGTAGTTCAGCCCCAGATTTACCAGCACCGCAGCCACGCCGCCGATCATGGGCACCATGGTTTCGCCGGTTTCCCGAAGGGTGCTGGAATAGGCATTGGTCAGGGCGAAGGGGAGAAAGCCCCACAGCATGACCAAAAGATACGACATGCCGTATCCCAAAGCGTCGGCGGCGGTGGACGCATCTCCCTGACCGGTGAGATACAATCCAATCAATGCGTCGCCGCCCAGCAGGAAGATGCCCAAACTGGCTGCTGTAAGCAGCAGACAGATGAGAATTTTGAATCGGAAGGTGTGGCGGACACCCTCGCTGTCTCTGGAGCCGTGGAACTGGGCTGTAAAAATTCCGGCACCGGAGGTGGCGCCGAAAATACACAGATTAAAGACGGTCAGCAGCACATTGACAATGGAAACGCCGCTCATGGGTACGGTGCCTACCTGACCGACCATAATGTTGTCCAGAAGGGAAACGAAATTGGTTATGCCGTTTTGAATGATGATGGGCACGGCGATTCCCAGGACCCGGCGGTAGAATGCCCGGTCGCCAATATAACGATGGAACATAGATACCTCAATCGATCACAATGTGGATATTTAGAAAGTTTGCCGCCCGAAGGCGGCAAACCCCAGTTCAAGTTTCAGACAATTCAGATTTCCTTTCCGCCCAGGAATACCCGCTTGCTGCTGTAGTCGCTGCTGCAAACCAGGAAGTCGGCCAGCTTGCCGGTTTCGATGGAGCCGATCTTGCTGTCGGCGCCGATGGCACAGGCAGGGTTGTAGCTGGCGGCACGGATGGCGGTTTCCTCGGGGATGCCCCAGGAGATTACGTTGCACAGGCACTGCCACAGGTTGGCGGCGGAGCATGCGATGGTGCCGTCGGCCAGACGGGCCACACCGTCCCGGAGCCAGCAGTCCTGACCCCCCAGCTGGAACTGGCTGCCGTCAGGCAGACCGGCGCAGCGTCCGGAGTCGGACACCAGAATCATCCGCTCCGGGCCGAACATGGTGAAGGCCAGCCGGACGGAGGCGGGATGGATGTGCTGACCATCGCAGATGATTTCAGCCCGGACGTTGGGATTTTCCACAGCGGCGGGAATCACCCCGGGGTTGCGGTGGTG
Source organism: uncultured Oscillospiraceae bacterium (assembly GCA_944387145.1). Classification (GTDB taxonomy): domain Bacteria; phylum Bacillota; class Clostridia; order Oscillospirales; family Oscillospiraceae; genus Faecousia. The sequence continues at coordinate 38,917 of CALXDU010000006.1, forward strand.
GATACCGGGCATGGCGTTGTACAGGTGGGTCAGGTGGGTCACGCCTGCATCAATGGCAGCCTTGGCGTGGTCGTAGTCGGAATCGGTGTGGGCGATGGACACGGTGCAAAGTTCCTTGGCCTTGGCAACAAACTCGGCAGCACCGGGCAGCTCGGGGGCCACATCCACAATCCGAACCAAACCGCCGCAATCCTCGTAAAGCTTGCGGAAGCCTTCAAAATCCGGCTCTTTCAGATAATCCGGATTCTGAGCGCCCCGCTTCTTGTAAGAGAAGTAGGGGCCTTCCATCTGAATGCCCATCAGCCGGGCGCAGCCGTCGGGAGTTTCCTGGGTCAGCTGCTTGGCGGTGGCAAAAGCGGCGGCCAGTACGTCGTAAGGCAGGGTCATGGAAGCGGGGGCGAAGGAGGTAACACCGCAGCGGGCGTAGTAGGCCGCCATTTTCTTCAGCCCTTCGTAATCGCCGTCGGAGAAGTCGGCGCCGGAGTTTCCATGGCTGTGCACGTCCACCAGGCCGGGGATGACAGTGGCACCCTGCAGATCGATGGCATCTTCGGGAACATTCTGGGGCAGAACCGCACCGAATACCCCGTTTACCACCTCAAAGGCACCGGTATGAAATTGAAAATCGGAAGCAAAGATGCGTGCATTTTTATAGAACATGATGCTTTATTCCTTCCTTATTATATTGTAGTAGTCTGCCATTATGGTATCATGGAGTGACAGAAAAAGCAATTGGCTGAGCAAGAAAATCTTTCCCCCAGGGAAAATAAATTTTCTGTGAGCGGAATGTTACCAAAATGCTGACAACAAAAATGACAAAATGTCATAAATTCAGAGGACGATAGAAATAAGTGGCAGAAAAAGTTGGGAAAGCAGTTTCAAACTGATAATTATTAAGAAAACTTTGTAAATCTTAATAACTTATTTTGTAATTATTTGTAATTTTCCTATTGACAGATTGCGCCTTATGGGTTATAATCCGGGTATGAAAGAGATGCCGAGGAACAAGTAACCCAGACGGGCTTCCCGATACCCTGCGGGCGGCGCTTGACCAACGGCAAGCTTTTCTAAAAAATGTCAATTTCATTTAGGAGGTTAAAAAAATGAAAATGGTATGCAAAAAGCTGCTGAGTCTGGTTCTGGTAGCGCTGATGCTCGTCACCGCTCTGCCTTTCCAGGCTAGTGCAGCTCAGGAGAAGATCTACTTCGAGGTAAAGAATGACGGCAAAGTTGTGGACGGTGGTTCCTTTGAACCCAATGGGGCAACTGCAAAAGTCAGCGACATCCTGCACTACTGGGTCGATGACCAGTACAAGAATGGCGAACTGGTTAAGATTTGGAGCCAGAAGGCCGGGGCTGAAGTTGCTCTGGAGTCCGAAGTTCCCGCTGGCGACAAGGTTTCTTTCGCTTATGAGACGAAGCAGGACCCCTCTACTCCCGTTACTCCCTCTGAGCCCACCAAGCCCGCTGACATCAACTGGGTTGTCAAGCACGATGGCGAAGTGAAGGACAGCGGTTCCTTTACTCCCGATGGTGAGACCTCTCTGGTTTCCAACATTCTGAAGTATCACGTTCCCAGCAATCTGCAGGTTGGCGAGCGGACCAAGATCTGGAGCAAGGGCCTGGGCAATACTGTTACCACTGACTCCTATGTAGCCGCTGGCGATACCGTCACCTTCAGCTACACCACCAAGCAGGAACCCACCAAGCCCGTAGTTGACCCCATCAAGGTTGTTGTGAAGGTCAATAACAGCGACAACGTTGTCTTCGAAGGCAGCAAGGTTCCTGAAAACGGCGAGTATGCTACTGTTCAGAACCTGCTGACCTATGTTTGGAATGCTGATTGGAACAATGCTTACGACTACCACCACGCATGGAGCCACGCTCAGCAGAAGAACCTGGCTAAGGACGGCAAGGTCTACGCTGGTGACACTCTGTACATCGCTCTGGAGCGTAAGTCCACCTCCAGCGGCAGCAGCAGCGGCTCTTCCAGCGGCAGCAGCAAGTTCCCCTACAGTGTTTACCTGCACATCTACGAGGCCGGTAATGTAAAGACTCCTCTGAAGACCGTCACTTTGGATACATGGAGCTGCGTTAAGGACGGTGTCATCTCCATGGAGGAAGTGAAGGACGTTGTAAAGACCTACTACACTGCTAAGACCAGCGATGGCATTGAATACGATGGCTTCTACTACTCCACCAGCACCACCAAGAACGATTACATCAACGATAAGAAGGTTCCCGGTCCTATCAACAACCTGGATGAACTGAGAAAGGAAGGCTATGTCCATCTGAATGTTTGGATCGACAATGCCAAGGCTAAGACCGATTCCAGCTCCACCTCTTCCAACCCCAAGACCGGTGATACCATCTACATGGCTGTGACCGTGATGGGCCTGTCCGCTGCTTCCCTGGCTGCTGTGTACTACATCAGCAAGAAGCGCGCTGTTCGCTAAGCGACTGACAATTTAACCAAAAACCTGGCAGCTTCGGCTGCCAGGTTTTTTCGCGGCAAAGAAAATTTGCTTGCTAAATTTCTTGCTATTTCCGCAGATTTCCTGTACAATATTCGGTAGTGATTTTGAAGAAAGAGGCGACCAAGATGGTTCAGGCAGCATTTGATAATGAGAAATACCTGCAAACCCAATCTGCCCATATCCGGGACCGGATAGCCCAGTTTGGCGGCAAGCTGTACCTGGAATTTGGCGGAAAGCTGTACGATGATAACCATGCATCCCGGGTGCTGCCGGGATTCCAGCCGGACAGCAAGCTGCGGATGCTGCTGCAGCTGCGGGATCAGGTGGAGATGATCATTGTCATCAACGCCGATGATATTGAAAAGAAGAAGGTTCGGGGTGACCTGGGCATTTCCTATGACCGGGACGTAATCCGGCTGATTGATATTTTCCGGGGATTCGGGCTGTATGTGTCCAGCGTGGTGCTGACCCGGTACCATGACCAACCCGTTGCCAAGGCATTCCAGTCCCGTCTGGAGGGGCTGGGCGTGCGGGTGTACCATCACTATGCCATTGCGGGATATCCGGCCGATACCGCCCACATTGTCAGCCCGGAAGGCTTCGGAAAGAACGACTACATTGAAACCACCCGGGAATTGGTGGTTGTGACCGCTCCCGGCCCTGGCAGCGGCAAGCTTGCTACCTGCCTGAGCCAGCTCTACCATGAGCATGAGCGGGGCAATACCGCCGGATACGCCAAGTTTGAGACCTTCCCCATCTGGAACCTGTCCATCAACCACCCGGTAAATCTGGCCTACGAAGCGGCTACTGCTGACCTGAACGATGTGAATATGATCGACCCCTTCCACTTGGATGCCTACGGGGTGACCACCGTGAACTATAACCGGGATGTGGAAGCCTTCCCGGTACTGGTAGCCATCTTTGAAAAAATCCTGGGACAGTGCCCCTACAAGTCTCCTACGGATATGGGCGTAAACATGGTAGGCAACTGCATCGTGGACGACGAGGCTGCCCGCTGCGCCTCCCGGCAGGAGATTATCCGCCGGTATTATGTGGCTCTGTGCGAGCAGAAGCAGGGCAAAGCCAGCGAAGAAACGGTGCGCAAACTGGAAATGCTGATGAAAAAGGCCGGCGTGTCCCCGGACGAACGCAGAGTGGTTGCTCCGGCGCTCCAGCGTTCCAAGGAAACCGGAGATGCTGCCGCCGCTATGGAACTGCCTGACGGCAGAATTGTTACCGGAAAGACCTCGGAACTTCTGGGTGCTTCGTCTTCTCTGCTGCTCAATGCCCTGAAGAAGCTGGGCGGAATGCCGGATGATCTGCACCTGATTTCCCCGGTGGCCCTGGACCCCATCCAGCGGCTGAAGGTGGAGTATCTGGGGAACCGGAACCCCCGGCTCCATTCTGACGAAACTCTGATTGCCCTGTCCATCAGCGCCGCAACCAACCCCATGGCAGAATATGCCATGCAGCAGCTGAGCAAGCTTCGCGGCTGCGACGTCCATTCTACCGTGATGCTCACCGCAGCGGATGAAAAGACCTTCAAACGGCTGGGTGTGAACCTGACCTGCGAACCGGAGTTTGTGGGCTGAAAATTCCCATAAAAAATGACCGTGCAGAAATGCACGGTCATTTTTGGCTTTGTTATGCTCTTTGCTCGCAGTAAATGCAGCGGTGGATGTCCGCAGCCTTGTCGGTGCAGCGGAACAGCTGGGGAAGCTCCTGCTCAGTCTGGGTGATGCACTTGGGATTGCGGCAGACCCGGTCGTATTCCAGGCCTTCCACTTCCAGAGGCTGCTTTACAGGATTCTGTTTTGCCTCTTCCAGCAGCTTGAGAATCAGGGCCATCCGCATGTACTTGCCGTTCAGAGCCTGACGGAAGTAGGCAGCCCGGGGGTCGTCGTCCACCTTGACGCTGATTTCGTTCACCCGGGGCAGGGGATGCAGCACGCACATGCGCTCCTTGGCCAGCTTCATTTTCTCAGTGTCCAGCACATAGCTGTCCTTCAGCCGCTCGTATTCCCAGGGATCGTCAAACCGTTCCCGCTGAATCCGGGTCATGTACAGCACATCCAGCTGGGGCATGGCCTCGTCCAGGGAGGAAACCTCGGTGTAGGGAATGTGGTTGTGCTCGAACACATTGTAGCGGATAAAGCCGGGAATTTTCAGCTCGGCGGGGCTGATGAGGATGAAGCGGATGCCGCTGTAGCGGCTCATGGCTTCAATCAGGGAGTGGACCGTGCGGCCGTATTTCAGGTCTCCGCACAGACCGATGGTCAAATTGTCCAGCCGACCCATTTCCCGGGAAATGGTCAGCAGGTCTGCCAGGGTCTGGGTGGGATGGTTGTGTCCGCCGTCACCGGCGTTGATTACGGGAATGGAGGCAGCCTGAGAGGCTACGAAAGGTGCGCCCTCTTTCGGATGCCGCATGGCGATGATGTCGGCGTAGCAGCTGAGAATCTTGGCGGTGTCGGCTACGCTTTCGCCCTTGGAAGCGGAGGAAGAGCTGGCCTCGCTGAAGCCAATGACGCTGCCGCCCAGTTCCAGCATAGCAGCCTCAAAGCTCAGACGGGTGCGGGTGGAAGGCTCGAAGAACAAAGTAGCCAGCTTTTTGTGGGCGCACTTGTCCTGGTAGGCTTCGGGGTGGGCAATGATATCCTTTGCAGTGGCGATGAGCCCATCCAGTTCTTCTACGCTCAGTTCCAGAATGCTGTTCAGGCTTCTCATGCTTTTGCTCCGTTCTGGGCCAGGTATTTGCGGATACGGGCTACATTTTCGGCGTTGGCGGGGTCCTCTTCCAGATATTCCACAATGTCATCCACATCCACCACAGAGTAGACGGGGAAGCCGTAGGTTTCTTCCACTTCGGCAATGGCGGACTTTTCGCCCTGGCCCTTTTCCTTCCGGTCAACCATGACGAAAGCAGCGGCCACCTTCACACCTTCCAGGTTGGACAGAATGCCCATGCTCTCCCGGATGGCAGTGCCGGCGGTGATGACGTCTTCTACAATGACCACTTCCTCACCGGCCTTGGGGACATAACCCACGAATACGCCGCCTTCGCCGTGGTCCTTGGCTTCCTTACGGTTGAAGAAGAAGGGCACATCCAGGCCATTCTTGGACAGGGCGATGGAGGCGGACACGGCAATGGAAATGCCCTTGTAGGCGGGGCCATACAGAACGGTGGGCTTTTTGCCCAGCTTTTCCTGGTAAGCCTTGGCGTAGAACTCGCCCAGCTTGGCAATCTGGGTACCGGTCTTGATGTCACCGGCATTGATGAAGTAGGGGATCTTCCGGCCGGACTTGGCAGTGAAGTCGCCAAATTTCAGCACCCCTGCACCCTGCAGGAACTGAATAAACTCTTTCTTGTAGCTTTCCATGGCTTATTCTCCTTTTCTCTAAGGTTTAATCGCAGAACTCGGCAACGCAGCGCTCGTAAGCGGCAACGGGGTCGGCAGCGGCGGTGATGGGACGGCCCACCACAATGTAGTCAGAGCCGATGGCCTTGGCAGCGGCGGGGGTCATGACCCGCTTCTGATCGCCGGCATCCCCGTCAGCAAACCGAACGCCGGGGGTTACGGTGAGGAAATTCTTGCCGCAGCGGTCATGGACCTTACCGGCTTCCAGGGGAGAGCAGACAATGCCGTCCAGACCTGCGTTCTTGGCGGTTTCAGCGTAGTGCATCACCACTTCGTCAATGGGAGCGTGGATCATCAGATCCTTTTCCATGGCTTCCTGGTCGGTGGAGGTCAGCTGAGTAACGGCAATCAGCAGGGGACGGGTGCCATCGGGCCGGGTCAGACCTTCCACAGCGGCCTGCATCATAGCGGTGGTGCCTGCGGCGTGGAGGTTGGTGATGTCCACATCCAGATTGGACAGCACAGCCATGGCCTTCTTGACGGTGTTGGGAATGTCGTGCAGCTTCAGATCCAGGAAAATCTTGTGGCCCCGGGCCTTGATTTCCCGAACGATGCTGGGACCTTCGGCGTAGTACAGCTCCATGCCGATTTTGACAAAGGGCTTCTTGCCGGTGAACTTATCCAGGAATGCGAAGGTAGCCTCAGCGGAGGAAAAATCACATGCAATAATTACGTCCTTACCCATTTTACTTTGCGCCTCCTATAATTTCACTTAAATTTTCAATTCTGTATTTCTCCATCACCCGGGGCAGATCCCGGATGATATCCCGACAGATGTAGGGGTTGACCAGGTTGGCAGCGCCTACTTCCACAGCGGTGGCGCCGGCCAGCATCATTTCGATCACGTCCTCGGCGCTGCTGACGCCGCCCATGCCCACCACGGGAATCTTTACGGCGTTTGCCACCTGGTAGACCATCCGCACCGCCACCGGGAAGATGGCAGGGCCGGAGAAGCCGCCCATGGTGTTGGCAATCACCGGCTTGCGACTGCGCAGGTTGATGCGCATGCCCAGCATGGTGTTAATCAGGCTGATGCCGTCAGCACCGGCCTCTTCGCAGGCTTTGGCAATGGATACAATGTCGGTAACGTTGGGGCTGAGCTTGATAATCACCGGCTTGGTGGTCACGGCCTTGACAGCCCGGGTCACTTCTGCGGCAGCTTCCGGCTGGGTGCCGAAGCTCATGCCGCCGCCATGGACATTGGGACAGCTGACGTTGACTTCCAGCCAGCCTACCTGCTCCTGCTTGTCCAGCTGCTGGCAGGTGTAGGCATAATCTTCCACGGAGAAACCGGAGACATTGGCCATTACCGGCTTATGGAAACAGGCTTTCAGCTTGGGCAGTTCCTCGGAAATGACCTTCTCTACGCCGGGATTCTGCAAGCCCACCGCATTGATCATGCCGGCGGTGCATTCTGCAATCCGGGGTGTGGGGTTGCCGAAACGGGGATCTTTGGTGGTTCCTTTGAAAGAGAAGGTGCCCAGCTCGTTGATGTCATACAGCTGTGCGTATTCATAGCCATAGCCAAAGGTACCGGAGGCGGGAATCACCGGGTTATCCAGCGGAATGCCGCACAGGTTGACGCTTAAGCTTGCCATAGAATCTCCTCCTTTTTCATCACGGGGCCATCTTTGCAGATGCGCTTGTAGCCGGTCAGGGTTTTGCAGGAGCAGCCCATGCAGGCGCCGAAGCCGCAGCCCATCCGCTCTTCAAAGCTCATCTGGCCGGAGGTGGCGGTTGCCCGATACACGGCCTTCAGCATGGGTTCCGGGCCACAGGTGTAGAAATAGGTGTAGTTTTCCGGCAGAGCGTCGGTGACAAAGCCTTTTTTGCCGTAGCTTCCGTCTACCGTGGTAACGCAGGTTTTGCAGCCCAGGGCTTTGAATTCCTGCTCGTAGAAGATTTCGCCTGCGGTGTTGAAGCCCAGAATCACGCTGACTTCCTTGCCCATGGCGATGAGCTTCTTTGCCAGATTGTACATGGGAGGCACGCCCACAC
>CALXDU010000007.1 GCA_944387145.1 uncultured Oscillospiraceae bacterium
ATTCCATCCCTGTACCAGATATCCACACTGGAAACCCCTTCCGGCATGGGTATCTCGTCGCTGGGCTGCTGGAATTGGGCCAAAAAAGCTTCATCGTCCACCGTCTGGCCCTTTGGTTCGTAATCGTACTGGACCAGCCAGGTTACATAGCCGTTTGTGCGCCACTGTCTGCGCAGCACGTTTCCGTCATAAGCGCAGAAATATATGGAATCGCTGGGGCCTGTTTCCCAGTCAGGACGGTTTCCAGAAACAACCGTAATGGTGTAGCCATCCTCCTGATAGGCATATATTTCATGGTAATCATCAACTTCGGCATCTTTGTACCGTATGATTTTCTCCTGAGGATTGCCTTCCACATTATAGATGTATTCCGTTTCTGACAGTACCGTACCATCCTCTGCGTATTCGGTACCCTTCACCGGTTTTCCATCTTCATACTCCGTTACCGATCGGGTAATCCCGCCTCCGAATTCCTGCAGTACTTCTTTCAGAGTCTGCTGCCCCAGCCAGTTATAGGTGCGTTTCGTCTGGCTGACAAAGCTGACTTCGCCATTTTCCCCGTACATTTGGGTGGTTTGTTCCCATACAGCATTTCCCCGCCAGTCATATTCACATTCATACCTCATCGATACGGTATCCCCGCTGTAACTCTCCTTACGAACAAGACGGTGACGCCAATCCAGGGTTACTTGATATTCCAATATGTCGGTCTGGGTAATTCCGTCAGGCAGATAGAATGTGCTTCCCACTATGTTGCCATAGGCATCCATGTCTGTGATGGTCTTTCCTGTGATTTCTCCATCCCGATAATCGATCATATACAGGCGCTGTCCACCATTGCCGTAATAGTGTTCGGTTTTGGCAGTTCCGGTCATAACCCCGTCGTGATAATAGGTCTGCTCCATGGTTTTGCACTGCAGCGAGGTGTCTGGCTCAGCACCAGCATCCAGCCATTGCACTTGCTGGGGTGCAACAGGATTTGTCAGGAAGCACACCGCTACCACGATGGTGACCACCAGCGCCGCCATCAGAATCCAGAATCCCGGCCTCTTATAGTGCATGACACTTTTGATCCGCTCCTTGACCCCCACCTCTCCAAAGGCCAGCGGGCAGGCGGCGATGGACTTGCGGCGGATGCTGCAATTGAGCAGAGCTGTGGAGTAGGCACGACGGTCCTCCATGCCCATATCCCGGATCACCCGTTCATCGCAGGCAGCCTCAATGTCCCGGCACAGCAGGATGTAAGCCAGCCACAATACCGGATTGAACCAATAGACGCTCAGCAGCACAAAACCAACCGGCTTCCACCAGTGATCTCCCCGGTGGATGTGGGATTGCTCATGGGAAATGACATAGGGCAAGTCCTTGGGGCTTATGGATACGGGAAGATAAATCACCGGGCGAAACAAGCCCAGCACAAAAGGCGAGTCGACCCGTTCGCTTTGTTTGATTCCCTTTTCCAGGGGAATTGCCGCAGCAACCCGGTGCTTCAGCAGCAAGTAACTGATCAGCGCGTACAAAAGCATACAGCCGCAGCCTGCAGCCCAGGTTACGGACAGCAGGAAAGACCAAATCTGAGCCGGGTTGGCGCTTGTCACCGCAGGTTCTGATACGGTCAAATTTTCTTCCAGGACCGGATTTACCACGGAATCCACAGCATCAATGCCGCTTTGGATTTCCGGCTGGGCCGTATAGACAATTTCCTGGGGCAAGGTCTGGGTGCTGGGAATCAGGCTCAAGGCACTTTCCAACGAAAAGGGAAAAATCAGCCGCAGCGCAACCAATCCCCACAGCAAGCACAAAATCCACTTAGGTGTCTTTCGGAACACCAGCCGCACCCCGATCACCGCCAGCACCAGCCAGCTGGCAGTGATGCTCATGTTCACCAATGTGACAAACAACGCTTCCATTGGGCACCTCCTTAGCCTTCGATGATCCGGCGAATCTGCTGTATCTCCTCTTCGGAAAGTTCCTGCCGACGGCCAAAGGCCGCAATGAAGGCAGGTAAAGAGCCTTCAAATTTCTTCTCCATCAGTTCATCCAATTCACTGAGCTGAGCTTCCTCTTTGGATATCAGAGCGGTTACGATGGTATTCTCGTTCTTCACCACCCCCCGCTCAGACAGGCGCTTGATAACGGTATAGGTGGTAGTTTTGGACCAGTCCAGCTTCTGTTTGCAAAGCTTCGCCAGTTCGCTGCTCTTGATGGGCTGATGTTCCCAGAGAATCAGGCAGAAGCGGTACTCACTTTCAAATATTTTCGGCGTAGGCATAGACGTATCCTCCCAGGTCTAATCTATTAGTACATCTGTATACTAACGCATTAGAACGGATTTGTCAAGGAAAATCCCGGTGACGACATTTGCTGTCATCACCGGGGAAAGGATAGGATATTTCCAGATTACTGGGCAATTTTTCTGGCAACGTACACGCCGCTGGCAGAGGCGTGGGACAGGGAATGGGTAATTCCGCTGCCGTCGCCGATGATATACAGGCCCGGATATTTGGATTCCAGATTTTGATTGACTTCCACTTCCATGTTATAGAACTTAACTTCCACACCATAGAGCAGGGTATCTTCGTTGGCAGTACCGGGGGCAATTTTATCCAGTGCATAAATCATCTCGATAATGCCATCCAGAATCCGTTTGGGCAGCACCAAGCTCAGGTCACCGGGGGTTGCGTTGAGGGTGGGCGTAATGAAAGCTTCCTCAATCCGGCTGGGCGTGGAACGGCGTCCGGCAATGAGATCGCCGAACCGCTGCACGATGACACCGCCGCCCAGCATATTGCTCAGACGGGCAATGCTCTCGCCGTAGCCATTGGAATCCTTGAAAGGCTCGGAGAAGTGTTTTGCCACCAGCAAGGCGAAGTTGGTGTTTTCCGTCTGCTTTTCCGGATCTTCATAACTGTGGCCATTGACGGTGATGATGCCGTTGGTGTTCTCATTCACTACAGCGCCTTTGGGGTTCATGCAGAATGTGCGCACCTTGTCTCCATACTTCTGGGTGCGGTAGACGATCTTGCTTTCGTACAGCTCATCTGTCAGGTGGGCAAATACCTCAGCAGGCAGCTCCACCCGAACGCCAATGTCCACCCGGTTGGATTTCACCGGGATCTCCAGCTGCCGGCAAACGGTCTCCATCCATTTGCTGCCGCTGCGGCCTACGGAAATCACGCACTCCCGGCAGGAATAGGTCTGGTTCTGGCAATGCACCTCGTAGCCGTCTTCCACTACTGACACAGACTGAACCGGCGTATCAAAGTAGAAGTCCACCTTGTCCTTCAGATAGCCGTAAAGGTTTTCCAGCACGATATAGTTAATGTCCGTGCCCAAGTGCCGGACGGAAGCGTCCAGAAGGTGCAGGTCATTCTGAATGCACAGGGTCTTGAACCGGGAACCGGCTGTGGTGTACAGCTTGGTACCCTCTCCGCCGTAGCGCATGTTGATTTCATCCACATACTTCATCAGATCCAGCGCCTGCTTTTTTCCGATATATTCATAGAGGGTGCCGCCAAAGTCGTTGGTAAAATTGTATTTTCCGTCAGAGAAAGCGCCGGCACCGCCAAAGCCGCTCATGATGCTGCAGCTTTTGCAGCCAATGCAGCTTTTGATTTTCTCTCCGTCAATGGGACAGTGGCGTTTATTCAGGGCATGGCCTGCTTCAAAGACAGCCACTTTCAAAGAAGGCGCCCGCTGGGCCAATTCGTATGCCGAGAAAATACCGCCAGGACCTGCGCCGATAATGATGACATCATACCTCATGTTCAAAACCTCCAAAAAAGAATAGCTGACCACGGTAAGAAATCGTAGTCAACTATTTACGGCAGTTGGTAGAAACGCTCAACCATATTATGAGCTTATAACAATATTCCATTTACCCGAACAAAGGTAACACAGTGCAGAGAAATTGTCAAGAGAATCCCAGTGGAAATCCAGGGTTTTCCTTGTTTTTTCATAAGAATGCACAAATTTCATGGTGTTTTTTTAGAAACCACGCCAGCACTTTTCTTCCTTTCGTTTTCTCAATCCGGTTGACCCTTGTCCCGTTTTGCGCTAAAATAACACCATCTGACAACTACCGGATCATCCGGCGCAATTTTGCAGGAGGAATCCATTATGGGCCTATATACCATCATCTTCAGTCCCACCGGCACAACCAAAAAGGTTGCCGATACCTTGGCTTCTGCCATTGCCGATCACCATACCGAAGTCGATTTAAGTAACAACCGCAGTTTCTCCGATATGGCATTTACAGGTGAGGATTTGTGCATTCTGGCGGTTCCGGTTTACGGCGGGCGTGTCCCCTGCACCGCCGCCAACAGACTAAAGAAACTGTCCGGAGATCAGGCCAAGGCTGTCTTGGTGGCAGTCTACGGAAACCGGGCCTTTGAAGATGCCCTGGTGGAATTGCAGGATTTGGCGGAAAGTTCTGGCTTTTCCGTGGTTGCCGGAGTGGCCGCTGTGGCCGAGCACTCCATTGTACGGGAAATTGCCCACGGGCGCCCGGATAATGCAGATCTGCAAAGCTTGCGGGGCATGGGAAAGACCATCAGGGCATCTCTAAACCGTTTTGCCGCCCTTGAGCTTCCCGGGAATCGGCCCTATCGGGTTTACAACCCCATTCCCATCGACATTGAAGTCAGTGAAAACTGCGTTCGCTGCGGTAGCTGCGCTGCTGTTTGCCCTGTAGGCGCCATCTCCAAAGAAAACCCCTCTTTGCCTGCCAGCAGCGCCTGTATCAGCTGTATGCGCTGTGTGGCAGTATGTCCCATCCACGCCCGGCAGGCAGACCCGGAAAAAGTTGCATTTATTCAGCAAAAAATTGGCCCTGCATGCCAATCCAGAAAAGAAAACCAGCTTTTCCTGTAACTACAAACGAAAAGGAGAATTGATCTATGGTAAGACTCGGAATTTTAGGTGCCGGAAACATCGCCCACACCATGGCGAAAACCGTAACCATGATGAACCAGCAAGGAAATCACCAGGTGTCTTTGTACGCAGTGGCTGCCCGCAGCCCGGAACGGGCGGAAGCCTTTGGGCAAATGTACGGTATCGAGAAAGCTTACGGCTCTTATGAAGAAATGCTGGCGGATGAAGCGGTACAGCTGGTATACATCGCCACCCCCCATTCTCATCACTACACCCAGGCAATGCAGTGCCTGGAGCACGGGAAGCATGTTTTGTGTGAGAAAGCCTTTACCGTCAATGCCGCCCAGGCAGATGCCCTGATGACAAAGGCCCGGGAAAAAGGGCTGCTGATTACGGAGGCCATTTGGACCCGTTACCAGCCCATGCGGAAGATGCTGCTGGATCTGCTGGATTCCGGAATCATCGGAACGCCCCGGATGCTCACCGCCAATCTGTGCTACGCCATTGAGGATAAGGTAAGACTGACAGAGCCTGCACTGGCTGGGGGCGCCTTGCTGGATGTTGGAGTTTATCCGCTGAATTTCGCAGAAATGGTCTTTGGCCGGGCGGATGATGTGAAAGCATCCTGCGTCAAGTCTGAAAAAGGTGTAGATTTATGCGACAGCATTACTCTGACCTGGAAGGATGGAAAAATGGCCGTGCTCAACGCCGGAATGCACTGTGTATCCGATCGGCAAGGGGTGATTTACGGCAGCAAAGGCTTTGTGATGGTGGAAAACATCAATAATCCCCAGTCCTTCCGTGTCTTTGACCGCAATTACCAGCTGATTCAGGAAATCCCCTGCCCTGCCCAGCTAACCGGATATGAATATGAAGTGATGGAAGCTGCCCAGTGCATCGAAGCCGGTAACATTCAGTGTCCTTCCATGCCCCACGAGGAAACCCTGCACATGATGCAGCTGATGGACGAAATCCGCCGGCAGTTCCAGCTGGTTTATCCCTGTGAATAATGCAATAATCCCCATAGAAAACGGCAGACCCAATGGGCCTGCCGCTTTTTACAGTCAAAATTCTTCCAAAGATTTTTGCAGGAATGCTTTGGTTTTCTCCTTTTGGGGATTTCCAAAGACCTGCTCCGGTGTGCCCATTTCCTCGATGATGCCATCTGCCATGAAGATCACCTTGTCCGCCACATGGCGGGCAAATTCCATTTCGTGGGTTACCACAATCATGGTACTGTCCTTGCTCTTCAGGCCCTTGATGACCTTCAGCACTTCCCCGGTCAGTTCCGGGTCCAGGGCGCTGGTGGGCTCGTCAAAGCACAGGATGTCCGGATTCAACGCCAAAGCCCGGGCAATGGCTACCCGCTGCTGCTGGCCGCCGGAGAGCTGGCAAGGATATGCCTGGATTCGCTCCGAAAGGCCCACTTGGGCAATCAGCTTTTTTGCCTTTTCCTGGATTTCCTGGGCTGTGCCAAGCTTCAGCAGCGTCGGTGCCAGGGTCACATTTTGCAGCACATTATACTGTGGAAACAGGTTAAACGACTGGAAAACCAGGCCAAAGTGCAGCCGATTCTCCCGGATCTGCTCGTCGGTCAGTTGGGAAGCAGATGCGGCATCAAAGATGGTTTTCCCATTGACCACAATGCTTCCTTCCTGGGGTGTTTCCAAAAAATTCAGGCAGCGCAGCAAGGTGGTTTTGCCGCTTCCAGAGGAGCCAATGATGGCAAGCACCTGGCCTTTTTCCAGAGAAAAGCTGATATCTTTCAGCACTTCCGTCTTGCCGTAATTTTTTTGAATGTTTCGGACTTCCAAGGCTATCATGTTTGCCACCTCCTTATACTTTGAAATAGTCCAGCTTCTGCTCCAGCCAGGCAAACAGTACCGTCAGGATTCCGTTGAAGGCCAGATAGTACACCGCCGTAAAGAACAGCGGCCACAGCTGACCGGAAATTCCCTGAGAACCTTTCATAAATGCCTGGCCTGCCCAGATGATTTCCTGCAAGGCTATGATGCGGGCCAGAGAGGTATCTTTCACCAGAGTAATAATTTCGTTTGCCATAGGCGGGATAATCCGCTTCACCATCTGCAGCAATGTGATTTTGAAAAAAATCTGACTTTTGGACAGGCCCAGAACCTGTCCGGCCTCCTGCTGGCCAATGGGCACCCCCTGAATGCCGCCCCGGTAAATTTCCGAAAAATAGCATGCGTAGTTGAAGATAAAGGCAACCGCCGCTGCGGTAAACCGACCAGATTCCCCTCCACCCCAGCCGATATTGACGCTGTAGCCCAGCAACTGCTCCAAAAACGGCTGCAGCACCAGACCGGGGAAGTAGTAAATAATCATCAGCTGAATCATCAGCGGAGAACCCCGGACAATCCAGACAATGGTTTTGACCACGCCCCGCAGCCCCCGGAACCGGGACATAGAGCCAAAAGACATCACCAGTCCCAAAGGCAGCGCCCCCAGTAAGGTCACAAAAAACAATTTCAGGGTTTGGACAAACCCCACATTCAGCGCCTGGATTACCACAGGGAGCTGCTGAGAAAACGTTGTAAGCTCCATATCTTCAACCTCAAATCATGTATTCATAGGAAAACACAGAGCATATTGCCGCTCTGTGTTTTCAAATTTTGCGAAAGAATTATTCGCTGATGATGGCTGCCTGCACGCCGTAGGTTTCTGCCAGCTCCATCATGGTGCCGTCGGCCAGGGCATCGGCAAAGAAGGCATTCAGGGCCTCGGTCAGGTCAGAACCTTTCCGGAATCCCACGCCGTATTCTTCGCTGTTCAGCGCCACCGTGTAAGTAAGATCTGCGTAGCTGGTTCCTTCCCCGACCATGGCGGCTGCCATCAGAGAGTCGATAATGGCGGCATCACAGGTACCGGCAGCTACTTCCATCAAAGCGGTTGCCTGGTCCTTGACTTCCGTATAGGAAAAGCCATTTGCATCCGCCTGGTCCTGTCCGGCAGAACCGGATTCTACGGCAAAGTTCAGCTCCTTGCAGTCCTCTGCACTCTGATAATTGGCAGCCTGATCTGCAGGGACAATCACCACCTGGGCATTGTTGCAATAGGCCTTGGTGCAGCTCATGGCAGAGCGTACTTCCTCCGTCAGGGTCATGCCATTCCAGACACAGTCGATGGTCTTGCCGTCCAGTTCCGGAACCTTGTTATCCCAGTCAATTTCCACGAACTCCGCTTCCACACCCAGGCTTTCTGCGAAAGCCTTTGCCAGATCGGCATCAAAGCCAATCCACTGGCCCTGGGCATCCTTGTAGTCCATGGGCGCAAAGTCCGTAATGCCCACAACCAGCGTTCCCTTGCTCTTCACATATTCCATGTCACTGCTTGCCTGGGCCACTTCCTTCCCGCCGCAGCCCACAAGGCTCAATGCCAGCATCCATACTGCAATCGCAGCTGCAATCCACTTTTTCATATTCATCCCAACTTTCTTCAATTTAGCGCTTTATCACATTAAAGCACTAAAATACTACCACATCAATCCCCGTTTGTCAATGGCAAAAATTTCTTTTACGCATTCCCTCTTGACAAACTGTTATAACTGTATATAATAATGATATACAGTTAAGAAACGAGGTGAGCAGGTGCATATCCTGATTGATAACAAAAGCGGGACGCCAATTTACGACCAGATCTATTCCCAGATCAAGGCCCAGATTATCAGCGGGCAATTGCAGGAAAATGAGATGCTTCCCTCCATCCGGGGACTGGCAAAAGATCTGCGAATCAGCTTCATCACCACCAAGCGGGCCTATGACGAACTGGAAAAAGAAGGATTTCTCTACACCATTCCAGCAAAAGGCTGCTATGTGGCACCGAAAAATGTGGAACTGCTTCGGGAAGAAACCCTCAAGAAAATTGAAGATCACATTGATCAGATTCTGAAATTGGCCGCTTCCTGCAATCTGAGCAAAGACGATATCGTATCCATGATTCTGTTCGCAATGGAGGGACAAGAATGAACGCCATCGAAATTAAAAATCTGACCAAAACCTTCCCCGGATTTACCCTGAACAATCTGAATCTGACCCTGCCCGGCGGGTGCATTCTGGGCCTGATCGGCGAAAACGGCGCCGGAAAAAGCACCACCATCAAGCTGATTCTGGATATTATCCATAAAGACAGCGGCAGCATCACCATTCTGGGCCGGGACAATACGGAGAATATCCGGCTGACCAAGGAAGAAGTGGGGGTTGTAATGGACGAAATCGGCCTTCCCGAATGCCTGACGGCAAAACAGATTGGCAACGTCATGGCCCATATATTCCGGAACTGGGATACCTCTACTTACCAAGCCCTGGTTCAGCGAATGGATTTGCCGGAGAAGAAACCTTTTAAGGATTATTCCCGGGGCATGAAAATGAAGCTGGGCATCGCCATTGCCCTGTCCCATCACTGCAAACTTCTGCTGCTGGACGAAGCCACCAGCGGACTGGACCCGGTGGTTCGGGATGATGTGGTGGAAATGCTCAGCGAGTTTACCCGGGACGAAAGCCACTCCATTCTGATTTCCTCCCACATTGTCAGTGATCTGGAGAAGCTGTGCGACTATATCGCGTTTTTGCACAAGGGGAAGCTGCTTCTGTGGGAAGAAAAGGATGTGCTGCTGGCAGAGTACGGAGTGATTCACTGCACGCCGGAGCAGCTGCAAAGCATTGCTCCGGAGGCAATCAAACACAAGAAAGAATCCCCTTACGGCGTAGAAGCCCTGGTGCTGCGAAGCCGGGTGCCCAGCGATCTGCATATCAGTCCCATTAGCATTGAAGAACTGTTTGTCTACATGGTAAAGGAGGCCCGGTAATATGAAAGGACTGCTTCTGAAGGATTGGTACATGATAATGAAGTACTGCAAGGCCTATGTGCTCATCAGCCTGGTTTTCATTGGCGTTTCCATCATGGGCGACGATAATTTCTTTTTCATCCTTTACCCCTGCATTTTGTCTGGTATGATTCCGGTCACCCTGCTGGGGTATGACGAGCGCAGCAAGTGGGATCAATACTGCGCCGCTCTGCCCTGCACCAAGGCGCAAATCGTTTCCGGAAAATACCTGATCGGCATGGCTGCTCAGATTGGTATGCTGGTGCTCAGCACTGTGGTGCAGGGTATCCGGATGCAGGTAAAAGGAACCTTCTCCTGGGAAAGCTTTGGCAGCATTCTGTCCATGCTGGCTGCCATTTCTTTCCTTGCCCCTGCCGTCAGCCTTCCGCCTATGTTCCGCTGGGGTACAGAAAAGGGGCGTATGGCGTACTACATCAGCGTGGGCCTGATTTGCGGCATCAGCGCCTTCCTTGTCAGCGTCTCCGGCATCACCGTGTTGGGCTCTCTTCCCAGCAGTACTGCGATGCTCCTGCTGGGGTTGGCTTCCTTGGTGGCTTATGGGATTTCCTGGTATCTTTCCATACTGTTTTACCAGAAAAGAGAAAGTTAACCATCCCCTTCCTGAACAAAGCCGGGAATGTACATTCCCGGCTTTTTCTGCGCAAATTGTCATTTCCTACAGTCCCGTCACGCTCGCCATGGACATTTTTTCATCAGCGACGGACATTTTTGTTGACATTTGCTTCTGAACGCGCTAGAATGACAGCCGTTGTAACCAAACAAAAGAAAAGAGGAGAAGTATGAACGGAATTCTTATGATGGTAATCGCTCTGGTAGTTCTCATCGGTGCTTACCTGGTCTACGGACGTTACCTCGCAAAAACCTGGGGTGTTGACCCCAAAGCCAAAACTCCCGCCTACGAGCTGGAGGACGGTGTGGACTACGTCCCCGCCGACACCAACGTGGTCTTTGGCCATCAGTTTGCATCCATTGCCGGTGCCGGTCCCATCAACGGACCCATCCAGGCGGCAATCTTCGGCTGGCTGCCTGTGCTGCTGTGGATTCTGATTGGCGGCGTGTTCTTCGGTGCTGTACAGGACTTTGCTTCCATGTACGCTTCCGTCAAGAACAAGGGCCGCACCATCGGCTACATCATCGAAGCCTACATCGGCAAGCTGGGCAAGAAGCTGTTCCTGCTGTTCTGCTGGCTGTTCTGTATCCTGGTAGTTGCCGCCTTTGCAGACGTGGTTGCCGGTACCTTTAACGGCTTTAATCCCGATCAGAGTCTGAACACTGCCAACGGCGCTGTGGCTACCACCTCCATGCTGTTCATTGTGGAAGCGGTTGCTCTGGGCATGATTCTGAAGTACGGCAAGCTGAACAAGTGGGTCAATACCGGTATCGCCATTGCATTCCTGGTAGTTGCTGTGGCACTGGGCCTGGCAATGCCCATGTACCTGTCTCTGAACACCTGGCACATTCTGGTATTCCTGTACATCATGGTGGCCAGCATTGTTCCTGTCTGGTCCCTGCTGCAGCCTCGGGACTATCTGAACAGCTACCTGCTGATTTTCATGATTATTGCCGCCATTGTGGGTGTGTTTGTTGCCAACCCCAGCTGCAATCTGGAAGCTTTTGTTGCCTTTAATGTGGGTGGACAGTATCTGTTCCCCATCCTGTTTGTTACCATCGCCTGCGGCGCTGTGTCCGGCTTCCATTCTCTGGTTTCTTCCGGCACCGCTTCCAAGCAGATCAAGAACGAGCGGAACATGCTGCCGGTTTCCTTCGGCGCTATGCTGATGGAGAGCATGCTGGCTGTGATTTCCTTGATTGCCGTTTCTTCCTTCGCTTCCGGCGAAGCAGCAGCTCAGGGTCTGAACACCCCTGCTCAGGTCTTTGCAGGTGCTATCGCCAACTTCCTGCAGGTGGTGGGACTGCCCTACAATCTGGTGTTTACCTTGATTAACCTGGCTGTGTCCGCCTTTGCCCTGACCTCTCTGGACTCTGTGGCCCGTGTTGGCCGGCTGTCCTTCCAGGAGTTCTGGATGGAGGATGGCATGGATGAAAAGTCCATGAATCCCTTCCTGAAGCTGATGACCAACAAGGTTTTCGCCACTGTGATTACCCTGGTGCTGGCTTATCTGCTGGCTAAGGTCGGCTACAAGGAAATCTGGCCTCTGTTCGGCTCTGCCAACCAGCTGCTGAGCGTGCTGGCACTGGTGGCCTGCGCTGTATTCCTCAAGCGCACCAAGCGCAAGGGATTCATGCTGTGGATTCCCATGTTCTTCATGATGGCCGTTACCTTCACTGCTCTGGCTATGACCATCTACAGTCTGTCCGGCGCTCTGGTCACCACCGGTCTGACTCTGGGCAATACGCTGCAGCTGATCTTCGCTGTTCTGCTGCTGATCCTGGGCGTTCTGGTTGCCATTCAGGGTACCCAGAAGCTCTTCGGAAAGCAGACGGAAGAAGCTGCCACATAACAAAATACAAAATTATCCCCGGATTCTGATGAATCCGGGGATGTTTTGTTTTACAGAATCAGAAGGGAAAGCAGTACGGTAATCATCCCGCAGATACCGATGGCAAGGCCGCTCATGGCACCCTCTACCTCTCCCAATTCGATTGCCTTGGAGGTGCCCATGGCATGGCTGGATGCTCCGATGGCCAGGCCCGCGGCTACCGGGTCGGAAACCCGGAACAGGCGAATCAGCAGCGGCGCCACAATGCTGCCCAGGATGCCCGTGAAAATCACCGCAACCACCGTAATCGGCACCACGCCTCCGGCAGATTCGGCCACACTGACGGCGATGGGCGTGGTCACGGATTTGGGAAGCAGGGACACCTGCAGGCTCTCGTCCAGATGAAACAGTCGGCACATGGCATACACGCTGGCCATGGATGCTCCGGAGCCAGCGGTGCAGCCAACCAGAATCGGCAGCCAATACTGCTTCAAAATGGCAAGCTTACTATATACCGCAACTGCCAGACAGGCCGTTGCCGGGGCCAGGAACATATTGATAATCTCGCCGCCCACGTTGTACGCTTCGTATGGAATCTTGAACAGGAGCAGAATGGCCGCAACCAACACAATCGCCACAATCAGAGGATTGCAAAGGGGCGTTTTCCATTTCTGATGGAGTTTTACGCCAATTCCAAAGGCCAGAATACTCAGCGCAATGCCAAAATAAGGCGAATATACAATCTCTTCCATCAGCAGTGCTCCTTCTCTTTCTTCTGAGCTTTCTTGTTCAGCAGATGCATGGTGCATTTGACGCTCCAGGCTGTCACCCCAAAGGTAATTACAGTGGATACGGTGCAGATAATCACCAGCTGCACTGCTGTGCTTTTCAGAATATCAAAATAGTTGATAATGCTGACTCCCGCCGGGACAAAGAAAAATGCCATATTGCTCAGCAGAAAGTCCGCTTTTTCCTGAATATGTCCGATTTTCAAGATTCCGGTCAGTAGGCAGAGCAACAGCAGAACCATGCTGATGACGCTGGCGGGAAATGTAAAGGGAAGCAGCTTTTCTATCACCTGGCTGATCCAGCAGATGGAAAAGACGATTCCAACCTGTTTGATGATTTTCAAATTCCTCGATCCTTTCTCTATGGGATTCTCAGTCCTGTTCGTACTCTTCCGCAAAACTTCCGGCGGGCAGAACATTGCCGCAGGTGCAAGTCTCATCGGAAACCAGCGTACCCGTCTGGCCGGGAGCGCCGCCCATTTTTACAAAGATTTCAACCCATTGCCCACATTTGGGGCATTTCACTTCCATCAGTCTGGGGGTATGCTTTCCCTCATGGCATCCATCCAGTACCATGTTCTCTCCTCCTATTCACGTTGGGACGTATCTTATTTCAGCATGCTGATTATAGCACAAGTTTTTCCATTTACAATTCCATTTTGAACATCCGGGAAAATTTTTCAGTAACCAGCTTCCCTTGTTGACGCAAAACAGGCTCCAAGGGAACTTGGAGCCTGTTGTTTATCCGCAGTTATACCGTTGCAGCTTCCGTCTGGGAGTCCTGGATGTGGATATTGACGCCGTTGACTTCCACTTCCTCGTCTGCGCAAATCATGATGTATTTCACGCCGCCGATGACCCGGGTCTCGATCAAGTCGCTTCTGGCAGGGTCCACTTTGATGACCACGTCCGGAGTTTTCAGCTCAAAGTGCTTGTTATCGATGATGTTCTTCGGATGCAGGTCGGCTTCAAATCCGAAAACCTCGTCATAGTCCACGCTGAACTTGGCCACATGCTCTTCGGAAACCCCGCAGGAGGACAGGACTTCCTTCACGTCCTCTTTGCTGATGAGCAGAGGTTCCGGTACCTTGCTCTCTTTATGCAGTTCAATCCGCTGGCAAATCTGGTCATGCACCGTCTGCACCACATCCAGGCTGCATTCTTCCCCAAGGGAGGTGGTCAGCAGGGCCTCAAAGGACTTCTTCTGCTCCGCTGCCGGCTGGGGTACCGGGGTATTGAAGATTGCCTCAATCAGAGCATCTTGAGATCCTTTGGTATCGTGGGTATAGTACAGGGCGTTGTAGATATTGGTGGAGCGGTTATCAAAGGCCGGGAACAAAAAGCCCAGGGCCGGAGCGGAGACCATCTGATTCATGGCGCCGTCATGGAACACCTTTTCCTCGGGAATGTAGTGCAGATTGGCCTTGGTCTGCTTCACCGGGCAAATGCAGCATAGCAGGAAGCGGTAAACTTCCTCCGAGCTGTCCTTCTGGAAGCTGTCGTCCTTGGACTTAAAGGGCACGTCATAGCTGTCGCAGCCCAGCAGAATCAGGTAATTTCCTTCCAAAACCACAGAATCGATGATTTTCTGGTAAAATTCCAGACGCTTTTCCTCGTCTTCCAGGCGGGATTCCCGCAGAGCCATCAGCAGCTTGTGCTCCGGGCTGTCGGCAACCTGGGAGGTTTTGAAGGTAATGTCAATCAGATTCTTTCCCAGGGAACCGGACAGGCTCCGGCGCAGCAGGGCAAAATATTTGTCCGACTCATTTTCCGGCATCATGCCAACAGACTGCTTGAACTCGGAAATAATCTCCTTGTTGTCATTTACATAGCATCCATAGATATGGGTAATATTGCTGCGGTCCCGGCGCAAATGCCGGCGGACTTCGCTGATTTCCTTATCAATCATGGTATAACCTCGCAGTTTCTTCAAAGTGCCAGTGCATTATACCACAATCACCGGAAAAAATCCAGTAGAAAACGCCGCATCCCCTCCACAGGAAAAACCACGCCGCCCTGGCTTTTCCAAGGCGGCGTGGTATGTAAGGTTTAGCTCCACAGACATTTCCAGTTCTGGATAAAATATTCCGTTCCGGAGTACACCGTGGTCAGCACGATCACCGCAATAACCACCCAGTTGAGCACTTCAATGCCCGGAATTGCCATCATAATGCACAGACCAACCATGGTGCTGGCGGTTTTGACCTTTCCGCTCCATCCGGCTGCAATCACATTGCCCTTCTGCACTGCAATCAGGCGCAGACCGGTAACGGCAAACTCTCGGGTCAGCACAATCATCAGTGCCCAGGCAGGAAACACGCCCCACTCACAGTACATGGCCATGGCCGAAATTACCAGCAGCTTGTCCGCCAGGGGGTCCAGGAACTTACCAAAGTCCGTGGTCTGCCCATAATGCCGGGCAATATATCCGTCGATAAAGTCTGTCAGGCTGGCAACCAGGAACACTGCCAGCGCCAGATACATCCACGGGCCGCTTTTGCCCCCGGAAAGATACATGCATACCATATAAAATGGAATCAGGACCACTCGAATCAGTGTGATTTTTGATGCGGTTGTCACAGTGCTACCTCCTCTAATACATATCCGGACAAGTCTCCGTCTACACATCCGTCAATCTTTACGGTGACAAACATGCCTTCGCGCAGGGGTTCTTCCGAAGCAAGCCATACCCGGCCGTCAATATCCGGAGAATCTGCATAGGTCCGGCCATAGAACTGCTCCAGTTCTTCGTCATAGCCGTCTACCAGAACCTCCAGAGTCTTTCCCTGCATAGCAGCATTGTAGTCGTCCATAATTCCGGATTGGATCATCTCAATAGTCTGGGCACGCTGCTGGGCAACCTCGTTGTCTACAAATTCCATCTTTGCCGCCGGCGTTCCCTCTTCCGGAGAGAAGGCAAAGGCACCCACCCGTTCCAGCCGCTGCTCCCGGAGGAAATCGCACAGTTCCTGGAACTCTGCTTCCCCTTCCCCGGGCAGGCCAGTAATCAGGCTGGTACGGATCACCAGGCCGGGAATCCGACTGCGAAGCTTATCAAACAATTCCCGCAGGAACTGTCCGTCTCCCCGGCGGTTCATCAGTTTCAAGATTTCGCTGTTGCAGTGCTGGATGGGAATATCCAGATACTTCACAATCTTGGGCTGGGTTGCCATGACATCGATAAATTCATCATCAATTTCGTCGGGGTACACATAATGCACCCGAATCCAGTGCAGACCCTCAATTTCGCACAGCTTCCGCAGCAGTTCCGGCAGCAGGCGCTTATGCCCCGGAAGGTCCGTGCCGTAGCGGCTGGTATCCTGGGCCACCACAATCAGTTCCTTCACGCCGCTGTCTGCCAGCAGCCGGGCTTCATACAGAACATCGTCCAGCTGACGGCTGCGGTACTTGCCCCGAAGATAAGGAATGATGCAGTATGCGCAGCGGTTATCGCAGCCTTCCGCAATCTTAATGAACGCATAATGCTCCGGAGTGGTGACGATGCGTCCGGTTTCCTGCTCCGGTGCGTCAATGGAGCCAAATTCCGAAACTTTTTGCTGATTCAGCAGCGCTTCGATGGCCGGGACAATCTCCGTATAGCTTCCCGTTCCCAAAATGCCATCCACTTCCGGCATTTCCGACAGGATTTCGTCCTGATACCGCTGGGACAGGCAGCCGGTGACCAGGATCTTGCCCACCTGACCTTCTGCTTTCAGCGCAGCAGTTTGCAGAATGTAGTCGATGGCCTCTGCTTTGGCAGAATCGATAAAGCCGCAGGTGTTGATGACCACCACGTCACTGCCCACAATGTCCTCTTTGACCGTGTGGCCTGCTTCCCGGACACGGTACATCATCCGTTCGCAGTCCACCTGGTTCTTGGCACAGCCAAGGGATATAAAACCAATATTTGCCATTTCTGTTACTCCTCCGGAAAATCCTCTGTTTCAAAGGAAAGTCCATTCAATGCCTGCTTGATGCTGCCGTAGCTATGTCCTCGGCGCAGCAAGGCATCCACGGCTTTTTTGACTTGTTTGGGATCGTCCGTGCCCGCCAGACGGGAGCGGAGAAAGGATTGGATTTTCTCCATCTGATCCGGATAATCCGCCAGAACTTCTTCCCAGTACTCCTTGGGAATCCGTTTTTCATACAGCGCCTGCTTTGCTCTGGCCAAACCGTAGCCTTTGGAAATGCACGAATGCACCACGGTTTCCGCTGTGCTACGGTCATCCACCAAGTGCAGATCTTCCATCCACTGCACCGCCTCTTTGGCCTGAAGGGGGTCTTCCCCTTTTCTGACCAGTCTGGCTTCCAGATCCTTTCGGGATACGCTGGCAGCGGAGACGATTCTTACTGCCCGCATCTTTGCGGACATTCTGCCCATTTCCTGCAAAAGAGCGTCCAATTCCTCCTGGGTCAGCTCTTTTCCAGGATACAGGCCAAAGTCCTCCACCGTCTGCCGGTATAGTCCCAACTTTCTTCCGTCCTCCAAGGTTGCCCAGTACCGGCCTGCCCGGTCGGGGCTGAGCTTCAGGGAATCAATCCTCATCGTTAAAGTCGTCGGCGCTGACGGTTACGGCACGCTCTGCGGCCTTGGCTTCCATTTTCGGAGCGCCGCCGTTCAGCTTCCACAGGTTTTCCCGAACCTGGGCTTCCACCTTCTCAGCAATATCCGGGTTGCTCATCAGGAAATCCTTTACCGCATTGGCGCCCTGACCGATGCGCTCATCTCCCATGGAGAACCAGCTGCCGCTTTTCTGGATGATATCCATCTGCACTGCCAGGTCCACCAGTTCTCCCCACTTGGAGATGCCCTGACCGTACATGATTTCAAACACCGCTTCCCGGAAAGGCGGTGCGACCTTATTCTTGACCACCTTGACCCGGGTCTTGTTGCCGATGACGTTGCCGCCTTCCTTGATGGATTCCACACGGCGCACGTCCAGACGGACGGAAGCGTAGAATTTCAGTGCGTTGCCGCCAGTGGTAGTTTCGGGGTTACCGTACATCACACCGATTTTCATACGCAGCTGGTTGATGAAAATCACCACACAGTTGGTTTTGGCAATGGTGCCGGCCAGCTTCCGCAGGGCCTGGGACATAAGCCGTGCCTGTAGGCCCACAAAGGTGTCACCCATTTCGCCCTCAATTTCCTGTTTGGGAACCAGGGCCGCAACGGAGTCCACAACCACCGCATCCACTGCGCCGGAGCGTACCAGTGCGTCAGTGATTTCCAATGCCTGCTCACCGGTATCCGGCTGGGACACCAGCAGGTTGTCTGTATCCACACCCAGAGCAGATGCATACACCGGGTCCAAGGCATGCTCCGCATCCACGAAGGCCACTTCTCCGCCCCGTTTCTGGGCCTCTGCCAGAATGTGCAGAGCCAGAGTGGTCTTACCGGAAGATTCCGGGCCATAGATTTCGATGATTCTTCCCTTGGGTACGCCGCCAATGCCCAGCGCTGCATCCAGCGCCAGAGAACCGGTGGGGATGGCCTCCACGTTCATTTCCGGGCGGTCACCCAATCGCATTACGGTACCTTTACCGAAATTTTTGTCAATCTGGGCCAATGCGGTCTGCAGGGCCTTTTTCTTATCCGATGCGGGGGTAGGTGCTTCATAAGCAGTCTTTTTGGTCGCCATGTTATCCTTCCTTCCTGCCGTACTGGGCCAGCACGGCTCTTTCTCTATCATTAAAATCCCGGGCTCGTTCCAGAATCGTAAAGTCGTTTTCTTCCAGAATCCGGCATACACTGTCTCCTTGTCCCATGCCGAACTCCAGGCACAGGTATCCGCCCGGCAGCAGTGCGGAGGTAAAATTCCGGGCAATGGAACGGTAGAAATCCAAACCGTCTTCCCCGCCGTACAGCGCCATATGGGGTTCATAATCCTTTACACTGTGAGGCAGCTCCTCCATTTCCGCCGCTGTCACATAGGGGGGATTGGAAACAATCATATCAAATTTTCCCAAAAAACGAGCCGCCGGTTTCAAGGCATCCACCTGAACACAGCGAACCCGGCCTCCCAGTTTATTCAGGGAGGTATTTTCCTTCGCCACCGACAATGCGGCCTGGCTCAGGTCGGCCAGGGTGATCTTGGCATCTTTGACCCGGGTGGCAATTGCCAAACCAATGCAGCCGCTGCCGCAGCACAGGTCCAGAATCCGGGGAGATTCCTCCAAAAACAGCGCCTGGCGAATTGCCAATTCCGCTACTGCGCAGGTATCGTCCCGGGGAATCAGCACATCCGGCGTTACATGCAGGCCTACGCTATAAAATTCCCATTGTCCCAGGATATAGGGAATCGGCTCCCCTGCCAGCAGTCGGTTCAAACCTTCTGCGACACCTTTTACAATCTCTTCCGAAGCATACAAATCCCGGTCCGCCAGAAACTCCGCCTGGCTCTTTCCGGAAACATGGCAAAGCAGCAGTCTGGCAAGGACGCCGGCATCCTGGGCCGATTCCGTTGCCAGCAAGGCTCTGCGGGTATCCTGGTAAAGCTCTCCGTACTGTTTTACCATCGGTCGGCACCCTCCTCTTCAGGAAGCACGGCTTCCAGAGCGGCAATGCCCACTTCGATCATTCCGGCATCCGGCTCGTTGGTGGTAAAGTTCTGCATCCACATACCCGGAGCCGTCAGAATCCGGGTAAATCCGTTATCATGGCGGCCGGCCCAGCGGTTGATTTCATAGGTAATGCCCACAATCAGCGGCAGCAGCAGAAGCTTGAAGGCAATCATCAGCAGCCGGTAGCCAAAACTTCCCCGGATGGCTTCCAATTCGGGAAAAATCGCCAGCAAACCGGAAGAAGCAATGGAAAACACCAGAATTGACGTTACCATCACCACCAGCAGAAAGCTGGTACCGCAGCGAGGGTGCAGCCGTGTCTGCTTGCTGACATTTTCCACGGTCAAAGGCAGTCCCGCTTCGTAGCAGCGGATGGTCTTATGTTCTGCTCCGTGATAGGAAAATACCCGTTTCATCTCTCCCATCCGGGAAACCAGCAGCATATATCCCAGGAAAATTCCCATACGGATTACACCCTCCACCAAATTCAGCGTAAGGGTATTGGAAATCCAGCGGTCGAAAAAGCCGCTGATAATCATGGGCAGCAAAAAGAACAGTCCGATGGACAGCCCCAGGCCCAGCGCCACTGCCAGGCCTACCACCACTTGCTGGAATTTTTCATTTCCCAGTTTCTTCTCCAGCCACTGGTCAAATTTGGAAGGAGCTTCCTGCTCTTCCTCCGGCGCCAGATCCGCAGAGCGCATCAGCGCCTTCACACCCACCACCTGGGCATCAAAGAAATTGAATACACCCCGGACAAAGGGCCAGTTTTTCCAGGATTTCGGCGGATTCTTCTTTCTGGGATGGACGTCCACATTCAGTCCGTCCTTGCCCCGGGTGACAATGGCGTCCTTTTCCGGGCCGCGCATCATAATCCCTTCAATCAGTGCCTGGCCGCCAATCATCGTCTTGAAGGGCCGGCAGCAATTTTCCGTTTCGTTATTTGCCATAGTGTAAGAGTCTCCTTAGTGTGCAGCAGGCAGGCGCACCGTTACCAGCGTGCCGCCGCCGGGCGCATTCTCCAGGGTCAGGGTACCGCCGTGCATATCCACGATTTCATCACAGACCGCAAGGCCAATGCCTGTGCCACGGACACTGGAGCTGCCCTTATAGAACTTCTTTTTCACCAGAGGAAGTTCGTCCTCCGGGATGCCGGGACCATAGTCCCGAATCCGGACAACAACCTGGTCATCCTCAAAATGCATACTGGTATCAATCCGCTTGCCTTCCCCGCCATACTTGGCTGCGTTATCCAGAATGTTCAGGAACACCTGGCGCAGGCGCTTGGGGTCGCAGGGGATCTCCGGAATCTCTTCATCCGAGTCATGGTAACACAGCTGAATGCCATCCTGGGCCAGTCTGCTTCCGTACATATAAACCGTATCTTCAAATTCTCCCCGGATATCTGTCAGCTCTACAGAAAGGGTCATTCTTCCGTCCTGCATCCGGGTAAAGTCCAGTAGTTCGATGACCATCTCTGTCAGGCGCTTTGCCTCACTGGCAATGATTTTCAGGCCCTGCCGGGTATCGGCATCCATGTTTTCATCCGCCAGCAGCGTTTCGCTCCAACCGTTGATAACGGTCAGAGGGGTACGCAGCTCGTGGGAAAGCTGGGAGATAAACTCCGCCTGCATCTTTTCATTCTGGGCAATCTTGCTGGACATTTCATTGATGGTCTCCGCCAGATCGCCAATCTCGTCATGAAATGGCGTTTTAATCAGGACACCATAGCTGCCGTTGGCGATGCGTTTGGCTTTTTCTGTGATTTCTGCCACCGGGTTCATGATAGAATGCAGATAGTAATTGCTGCTGACTACCACAACTGCCAGCAATACCATCAAAACCACTCCACTGGTCAAAACCACCAGAAGGATCTGCCCGTCAATGATACGGGTGGATGTGACAAATCGCAGCACACCGGCAACCTCGCCATTGGCGTAGATCATGGGACCGGAAACCGCCATAATCCGCTCGTCGGTATGGGGGTCACGGCCCACATAAGTCTGAACCACCCGGGTGCTGATTGCCTTGGCAATCTCCGGTGTGCTGGGAGAGTCCCCTGGCCACTGGCCGTAGGAAGAAGACAGCAAATTTCCATCCCGGTCAATAAACTGCAGCTCAATTTTGTCTTTGCCCTCATAGGTTTGGGCATAGATAATGCACGACTGCAAATATCCGTCATAGGACTGATCCAGGTTATCGGCAAAAAACTCCATAGTAGCATTGGCACGGTTTTCCAGATCCCGCTGCATGCTGCTGTAATAGTAGGCAGAAAATGCGGCGGTAATCGCCAAAACGCACACCAATCCCAGTGCCAGAACCACACTGGCGGTATTCAGCAGCCAGCGCTTCTGCAGTCCACCCATATTGAGAATGGGTTTGAATTTTTCTCGCATTATGCGCCCCACTTATAGCCCAGCCCCCAGACTGTGGTGATGTAGGTAGGATTGGCGGTATCGTCCTCAATTTTGATCCGCAAACGGCGAATGTTCACATCCACAATCTTCAGTTCTCCCTCATAATCCCGTCCCCAAACTGCGGAGAGGATGTCCTCCCGGGACAGAGCGCGGCCGGGATTCTGCATGAACAGTTTCAAAATGGCGTACTCCACCTGGGTCAGGCGAATCCGGTTTCCGTTCTTCTCCAGGGTATGATTCCGGGTGTTCATCACAAAGGGTCCCTGGGTCAGAAGCTCAGAGCTGGCATTGCTGTCGCCGCCGATCCGTCTGTACAGTGCGTCAATTCGTGCGGTCAGTTCCGCCGGGGAGAAGGGTTTTGTTACATAGTCATCCGCACCGGTCATCAAACCTGTTACCTTGTCCATCTCCTGGGTGCGAGCCGTGAGCATAATAATACCCATCTGCTTATTGGTGGCACGAATTCGCCGGCAAACTTCAAAGCCGTCAATTCCCGGCACCATGATATCCAGAATGGCAACACCCACATCCGGATTTGCGGCAATGGCATCCAGCGCTTCCTGACCGTCACCGGCTTCGATAACATCGTACCCTGCACGTTTCAGATTGATTACCACAAAGCTGCGGATATTCAATTCATCTTCCATAATCAGAACTTTTTTCATGTTGCTCATACCCCTCAGTTCTCCCCCACTTGCCAATCCTGTCGGATCAAATGGAAGGATTGGATTAAATAATCTTCTGTTATGCCATAATCGGCAGCGCCCACATCCAGCTCTCCTGCGTATGCAACGCCTTCTGTCCGATACACTGGGAACCGGCCTTCTTCCGTTGCCATTTTATCCCGATCAGAACCGGTAAAAACATACAGATGAAACAACGGCGTAGCCTCCTGGTAAGCAGAATCCCATAGATAGAAGGCAAAGGCATCTTGTTCCTGCTCTACCGAAACACGGCTGGCCCACTGGTTATCCAACTGTAAATACCATCCGCCCACATAGTTGTGGTATGTAAACAGTTTATCCACTTCCCATCCGTTCAGGTTCAGGGAAAACCAGCGAAGCAAAAACTGATCTTCACTCCATCCGTGATTCCAGACCGCTTTCATGGTAATCATAGATGGCAGTTCCAGAACGCCATCGTTATCCATGTCACAGCCATAGACATAATAGTTTCGCAGAGTCTTGATGCTGGTACTGGCTTCACTTTGCATGGAGATATTGGTAAAGGTGTCATCTTTCAGTGCCAAAACATCTGTAACGATGGTATTTTCGTCAGCAGAACTGGCCACATACACCGCTGGGGTGCCATCTTGAAGATCGCTTTGGGTAATACGCCGGATTTGTGACGGGTCCTGGGAAAGCTGCGTCTCCACGCTGCGGACAATCTGTCCGTCCCGGGTACTGTACAAAACCGCCATGCCGCCCTCAGATTCTGCCTCTCCAGGGCGCAGGACCATCAGTTCCTGTCTCTTGTTCTCATCCAAATCGCAGGTCAGGAATTTGGCGTAGCTATTGAGAAGCAGCAGTTCTGCGTCGCCGTTAGCAAAGCTGTACACCGCCACGCTGCGCAGCACCTGGTCGCTGACCTGCAATCCGATGACCAGTTCATAACCCGGTCGTTCATCGAACTGCACATACTCAACCTGTTCAAAATTCATTCCGTTGCTGCCAATGGTTTCCATGGTGCGAACGGTTCCGTCCGCTTCCTTTTTGAAGATCAGGATTTGCAGCGGCTTTTCAGAAGCGCCCTTTGCAAATACCAGATACTCATTTTCCCCATCGCCATCCAAATCCGCCATCTGCATGGTCTGCTGGTTTTCGCCGGAGCGAGGGGCGGAGTATGTAAGGCCATACATGGCAGAGTCCACAGCAGTCTGAAGTTGGCCATATTCTTTTGACCGCTTGGGCAGGGCGTACATTTCTTCTACCGTGCGCATGGCGCATCCGGTAAAGAGCAATGCCGTCATCGCCAGAATCATCAGAAACAGCGTTCTCTTTTTCACGGCATCCACTCCTTTCGCTCTTTTTCATTTGCGTCCTTCAGCGGCAGACCGGAAAAGCCGATTCTGCCGCCTGGTGACGAATAAAGCAGTTTTCGGTTATTATAGCACAAACATTTGGAAAAAGGAAGCTATTTTACAACCACATTTCCTTCTCCCAGGGTATTTGTCAGTTCCCGGAGCAAGCTGTCGGCAAGGGCGCATCGGCTGCCCCGGCGCTGCTTGCTGTCGGCAAAGTACACTACCACCCCATTGTTTCCAGGGAACATGTTGAGCATAGCCCGAACTTTGGGAAACAGCTTTCCCGATTCACTGGGCAGACGCAGGTACAGTGTTTCCGACGGGGGCGGGTTATCCCGGGGCTGCTGGGGCAGCGCAGCGGGTTCCGGCTCCCCATCGGCGTAATCCGAAATGGGCCGGGCCCGGTTAATCACAATCTGCGGCTCTTTATTATCCCGCAAGGAGAGCCGTCCGGTAATCACCACAGGACTGTTTTCCCGCAGATATCCGCCATACTGGTTCAAAACATTGGAAAAGGCCAGCATTTCGATTGCCGCAGTATCATCTTCCACCGTCACATAGGCCATCATGGAGTTGCTGCGGGTGGTTTTCATCTTCACCGTCTGGACAATTCCCGCCACGCTGACGATATCATCATCGGCATAGCTGGACTCTTCCTCCATCAGCTGCCCAATGTGAACCACATGGGTATTGCGCAGGTACGGGCGGTAATCATCCATGGGATGGCCGGAAATATAGATGCCAGTGGTTTCCTTTTCCATGGCCAGAAGGTCTGCTTTGTTCATCTCCTTCAGCTTGGGAATCAGAATTTGCTGGGATGCGCTTTCCTCTTCCATCATGGAAAACAGCCCCATCTGGCCTTCCAGATTTTTCTTTCTGGACGCGGCGATGGCATCCATCATCTGGTCGTACACCGCCAGCAGTTCGCTGCGGTGGTAGCCGAAACAGTCTGCCGCGCCGGATTTGATCAGATTCTCTACGGTGCGTTTGTTCAGCTCCCCTTCCCCCATCCGTTCGATGAAGTCTTCCAGGGATTTGAAGGGACCGCCTTCGGTTCTCTTGCGCACAACCGTCCGAATCAGTCCCCGTCCCACATTTTTCACAGCGCCCAGGCCAAAGCGAATGGCCTGTCCTTCCACGGTGAAAGGATCATCGGAATGGTTCAGATCCGGCGGCAGTACCGCAATACCCAGTTCCTTACATTCGGCAATGTATCCGGAGATTTTGGTAGCCGAGTCCAGCACCGAGGTCATCAGCGCCGCCATATACTCATGGGGATAGTGGCATTTCAGGTAAGCCGTCTGGTAGGCCACCACGGCATAGCACACAGCATGGGCCTTATTAAAGGCGTAATTGGCAAAATCCACAATTTCATCGTAGATGGACTGGGCCACCGCTTCCGGAACGCCGTGTCCGATACAGCCAGAGATTCCCTGCTCCGGGTCACCGTAAACAAAGACTTTCCGCTCTGCCTCGATGACTTTCATTTTCTTCTTGGAAATCGCCCGGCGGATGTTATCTGCCTGACCCATGGTATAGCCGCCCAAGGAACGGAAAATCTCAATCACCTGCTCCTGGTAGACGATACAGCCGTAGGTGACTTTCAGAATCGGTTCCAGCAAGGGCGTCTTGTAGGTGACTTTTCGGGCATCCAGCTTGTTGGCAATAAACCTGGGGATGGAATCCATAGGGCCAGGACGGTAGAGGGCCACGATAGCGGTAATGTCTTCAATGGAGCTGGCTTTCATATTGACGCAGACACCGGTCATGCCTGCCGATTCCAGCTGGAAGACACCCTGAGTTTTGCCCTCGGTGAGCATGGCAAAGGTGTCCGGGTCGTCATCGGGAATGTCCGCTATGGCAAAGTCTGGTACCCGTTTGCGGATTTCCCGCTCCGCATCTGCAATCACCGTCAGGTTCCGCAGTCCCAAAAAGTCCATTTTCAGCAGGCCCAGTTCCTCAATGGTAGTCATGGTGTACTGGGTAACGATGGTATCGTCATTCCGCGACAGCGGCACATAGGTGCACACAGGGTCGGCGGTAATCACCACGCCGGCGGCATGGGTAGAGGAATTTCGGGGCATGCCTTCCAAACTTCGGGCGGTATCGATAAGCATCCTCACCCGTTGGTCGCCGTCGTACAGTTCTTTCAGTTTGGGGCTGACCTTCAGCGCTTCCTCCAAGGTAATGTGAGGCGTACCCGGCACCAGCTTGGCAACCACATCGGTTTCCGCATAGCTGAAATTCAGTGCCCGGCCCACGTCCCGGATGGCACCCCGGGCGGCCATGGTGCCGAAGGTGGCAATCTGGGCCACATGGTCAGCGCCATACTTTTCCATAACATAGGCAATGACCTCGCCCCGGCGTTCCTGGCAAAAGTCCGTATCAAAGTCCGGCATGCTCACCCGCTCCGGGTTCAGAAACCGCTCAAAAATCAGAGCGTACTTCATGGGGTCCACTTCGGTGATGTGCATACAGTAGGCCACAATGGACGCTGCGCCGGAGCCACGGCCCGGGCCAACCGGAATGCCCTGTTCCTTGGCGTAGCGGATAAAGTCCCAGACGATCAGGTAGTAGTTGACGTACCCCATCCGGCTGATGACTCCAATTTCGTATTCCAGCCGGTCCCGGTACTCCTGGGGAGGATTATCATAACGCTCTCGGAAGCCCTTTTCGCACAGCTCCCGGAAATATGCTTCATTGGTATACCCCTGGGACACCGGGAAAGAGGGCAGGTGGTATTCGTGGAAGGTAAAATCCAGATTGCAGCGCTGGGCAATTTTTACCGTATTTTCAAAAGCCTCTTCGCAGCCCGGGAAAAGCTGGCGCAGCTCCTCTTCGCTTTTCAGGTAAAATTCCTCGGTCTGGAACTTCATCCGGTTGGGCTCGTCCACCGTTTTTCCTGTCTGGATACACAGCAGCACATCCTGCATCTTGGCGTCTTCTTTGCGCAGATAGTGGGCATCGTTGGTCACCACCAAGGGAAGCCCCGTTTCCCGAGCCAGGCGCAGCACGCCCTGGTTTACCGGACGCTGTTCGTCAATGCCGTGGTCCTGCAGCTCCAGGTAGAAATTCCCTTCTCCAAAAATCCGGGCCAGATTCAGGGCATACTCTTTTGCCCCGGCATAGTCCTCCCCCATCAGATACTGGGGGATTGCGCCAGCCAGGCAGGCGGACAAGGCAATCAAACCCTCGTGGTGCTGCTCCAGAAGCTGCAAATCTACTCTGGGTTTGCCGTAAAAGCCGTGAATAAAGGCTTCTGAAACCAGCAGGCACAAATTCTCATATCCCCTCCGGTCTTTGCACAGCAGCACCAGGTGGTAAGGGTCATTGTCAATGCCATGCACCCGGTCGGCAATGCTCCGGCGGGCCACATACACTTCACAGCCGATGATAGGCTTGACCCCCGCCGCCTTTGCCGCTTTATAGAAATCAATACAGCCGTACATCACGCCGTGGTCTGTAATGGCCACAGCCTCCTGCCCCAGTTCCTTGACCCGCTCCATCAAGCTGTCAATCCGGCAGGCGCCGTCCAGCAGGCTGTATTCGCTATGCACATGCAGATGCACAAAACTCATGGCTCTATCTCCTTCGCCAACTGTACCAGTTTTTTCATCCGGTTGTTCATGGCCGGTTTGGTAATGGGCGGCTCCATCATGGCTGCCAGTTCCGACAAAGATGCAGAAGGATTGTTCTGCCGGGCCTGGGCTGCCTGCTGGATTTTGGCAGGCAGGTTCTCCAGCTGTCCCGCCTCTTTCAGAATCCGGATGGCCAGAAGCTGTTCCTGGGCCGCTTCCACCACTTTGGAGGTGTTGGCATCGTCACAATTGCAGCGGCGATTGACTTTGTTGTTCAGTTCCTTTTCCAGTCTGGCTTCCATCACGCCCATCGCCGCCACCGGTGCGCCCAGGTAGGTCAGAAAATCGGAAATCAATTCACTCTGCTTCACATACAGCACCTGGCCGCCCCCCCGGGACGCCAATTTGGGGGTAAATCCCATGGTTTCCCGCACCAGGGCGTCGGTCTCCCGGGCCACACTCTGGTGGGTAGTGGTCAGTTCCATGTGATACCCCTTTCCCGGGTCGGTGACACTGCCTCCGGCCAGGAAGGCACCCCGAAGGAAGGAAGCTTTGCAGCAGTCTTCTTCCACCACCGGCAGATTCACATGCAGCGCAAGATTCCCTTTGGCATCAAAGCCAAATGCCGCCATAATGGCAGAAATCTTACCTTTTTCCCAAATCTGGAAGGTCAGTTTTCCCGGCGCTGCCAGGCTGGGATAGCTGTCAAACTCCAAATCAAAAGCTTTCTTGAATAGTTTCGGCAAAATACAGGCAAATTCCCGGCTCTCCGTTACAATACGGATGCAGTCCGCCTGAAAACTATTGCAAAACAACAAGATACCAAAGCATTCTGCCAATGCGCAGCACTGCTTCTGGGGCAGAATCCGGCAGGCTTCGATTTTTGCCGCCGCGGAGAAGGATACTGCCATGGAAACACTCCTCTCTTTTTCTCTTACCAGATCCGGATTTCCGGTTCCAGTCGAATCCCGGAATTTTCATAAACCCGGTCGGAAACCTGGCTCAGCAGGGACTTGACATCTTCGGCCGTGGCCCCGCCCATGTTCACTGCAAACCCGGCGTGTTTGTCCGAAATGGCCGCATTGCCAACCCGGAAGCCTTTCAGTCCGGCCTGGTCAATCAGCGCCGCAGCGTAGCCGCCCACCGGACGCTTGAAGGCAGAGCCGGCAGAGGGCAGGTTCAGCGGCTGGGATGCGGTACGCTTGGCAATCAACTCTTTCATTCGGTCTTTGATCTGCTCCGGACTGTCGGGAGTCAGGGCAAACTCGCCGCTGATGACAATCTCCCCGCTGTCTTCCAGAACGCTGTGCCGGTAGGAAAACGCCATCTCCTCCCGGGTCAATGTCCGCAGATTGCCCTGTCTGTTCATCACCTCCACAGCGGTGCAGATCTGGGCCATTTCTCCGCCGTAAGCGCCGGCATTCATATACAGGCCGCCGCCAATGGTGCCCGGAATGCCATGGGCAAATTCCAGTCCAGCCAG
This sequence comes from uncultured Oscillospiraceae bacterium, assembly GCA_944387145.1. Lineage (GTDB taxonomy): Bacteria > Bacillota > Clostridia > Oscillospirales > Oscillospiraceae > Faecousia. The sequence goes on from CALXDU010000007.1 coordinate 29,031, forward strand.
GCCCAGCCCTGCGGCAAATACCGCTGCCCTGGCCATGGTGACACCGGCCATGCAGCGGATATGGGTATCGTCCAGCTGCTGCATCCCATCCAGGCAGTCCTTCAGGCAGATTACCAGTCCGGGAATTCCCGCATCCGGCGCCAGGACATTGGTTCCGGCTCCCAGAATAGACAATTCGCAGTCCAATAAAGCGGACGTTTTCAGAAGTTTGGCAAGTTCTTCCTTATTTTTCGGGAAAGCCATTACTTCCGCCCCGCCGCCAATGCGGAAGGATGTATGTTTGGACATGGGCTCCTGGAATCGAAGCTCCATTTCCGGTAAAAAAGCAGAGATTTTTCTCTGAAAATCGGTTAACTCAGTCATAAACGCCTCCGGGTGTATGATTGATAACAGTATAGCACATTCCCGTAGGTTATGCAATTGCAATCCGGGTTAATTTTGTGTAACGAAAAATCTCCGCTGCCGTTTGGGCAGCGGAGATTGACGGTTACATGTTGATGTTGTCCATCTTGCTGGAAATGGTATCGGAAACTTTCCAGGCCACATCTTCCACCTTGTTGGCAGCCTTTGCCGCCAGGCGGCGGGTCGGGTTGGTTCTGGGCATCATCAGAACCGCTACGGCACCAGCCGCAGCGCCGATTCCGGCGGTAATCGCCCATCCTTTCAGTTGCATGTTTTCCCCCTCCTTTCGCTGTTAGTATGCCCGAAAAGACAGGTTTCATTTCTCACGCTTTTCAAAAAAGGATTTTTGTGGTATACTACAAAAAATACGAAAAAGGGAGATGTTTATGATGACCATCTATGGAAGTATGCTGTGCAAGGACTGCGTCCAGTGCCGGAAAGACTTGGATCAGGCCGGGATTGCCTATGAATTTTTAGACATTACGGAAGATTTGCAGCACCTGAAAGAGTTTCTGAAGCTGCGGGAAGGAAATCCCCTCTTTGCCCAGGCCCGGGAGGAAGGACAAATCGGCATTCCCTGCATCGTAAAGTCTGATGGAAATCTGACCCTTGACTGGGAAGAATTTCTGTAAGTACAAAAAGCCAGGCCGGAAGCATCCGGCCCGGTATTTTGAGGAAGATCAGTTCTGATTCAGCATACCGCTGCGGCTGCGGTTTTCTGCGGCAGCCTCGGTAGTTGCAGTGGTTGCGGTAGTATCATCCATCGGACCGTTTCCATGGTCAATGGTTGCCTCGGTGGTATCCTTGGGCATGGTTTCCGTAGTGGTGGGAATGGTTGTCATTTCCGTGGTGCCGTCAGTGGTCCAGACTTCTTCATTGGTGGGCAGAACCGTAGGCTCGGACGTATTGTCCATATTCTGATTGGTACATCCACAACCAACCAGCAGCGCCGCGGTAAGGACAAGTGCCAACACAAATATGCTGTACTTTTTCATTTTGCTAACCTCCATTGTACTTGTGTCAAAGCTATTATTTCCAGGAATTCAGGGTTTAGACCGGAAAGACTCTGGAAATTCTCACCAAAATACCGACACAAAACGACCCGGGGAAAATTCGACTCTTTTTGAATTTGGCATTGCATTTTCCGCCGCCAGCATGTATAATGAAATGGAATCAAAGATAAAGGAGAGTTCTCTGTTATGAAGAAGCTCGCTGTTAAGAAAAATGTAGAGTGCATGGCATGTCTGCAGTGCGTCAGCGCCTGCTCCGAGGCTTTCTATAAGGAATTTGATGAGGATCTGTCCTGCATCAAGATCGTTGCCAAGGGTACCGGTGCCAAGCCCCAGACCTGCATCCAGTGCGGCAAGTGCATGAGATCCTGTGAGCACGAGGCCATCACCCAGAACCCCAAGACCGGCGTATACATGATCAACAAGAAGAAGTGTGTCAGCTGCGGCAAGTGCGTGGAAGCCTGCCCCATGCATGTCATGGTTCTCAAGCCCGAAAATCCTGCTTCCAAGTGCATCGCCTGCGGTATCTGCGTCAAGGCCTGCCCCATGGAGCTGCTGGAAATCGTAGAGAAGTAATCCCGAAACAGGCGGTCAAAGGGCCGCCTGTTTTTCATTTAAAAATGAAAACTTCTTGAAGAATTCCGGATTTTGTGTTATACTGCTTGGGAGGAATCAAGAAAACTCAGCCAGGAGGTGCAGCATGAGTAAAGGTGGGCGTTATCTAAGACCGAAAGAAAAAAAAGGCCGTGGCCTGAAAATCTTGGTCAGCATTTTGTTGGTACTGGTACTGATTGTCGGCGGATTGTATGTCTTCCGCAAAGAACTGACTACCCTTGCCTTGGGTTCTTGGCTGGATAAGATCACCCGTGCTGAGTATGAGAACAAGGATATCTCCGACGATGAACTGCAGTCCATTATGGACTTTAATCCGGACAAGCCTACCGGCGAGGTGGAAACCACAGTTCCGGCAACCACAGCGCCTGTAACTACAGAAAGTACAACCCAGGCAGCACAATGACTTTCAGCTTTTCCGGCCGGCAGCAAATGCTGCCGGCTGTTTTTTTCTTCCAGGTCGGAAAAGTACTTGTGTTTTTATAAGAAAAATGTTAGAATAAATTATAATGAGCATTTTATGGAGGTATTATCATGAGTAAAGGCGGACGCTATTCCAGCCGCGGCGGTCACGGCAGCCACGGTTCCGGAAATGGCATTCTGATTGCATTGATTGTGATTGCCGTACTGTTGTTGGTTCTGGTAGCTGGATTGCTTGGTTTCCTGTTCCTGAACAACAATGCTTCCCTGCAGGTTCCCACTACCGTTCCCACCACAGCGCCTGTGCAAACCCAGGCACCCACGATGGAAACAACTGCAGTAACCACGGAAGCCACGACGGAACCCACCACGGTTCCCACTACCCTTCCGTATAAAGAGTCCGGACTGGACATTATCAACATCCTGGTTGTGGGTCAGGCCTCCCGCGAAGGTGAAGAATCCCGTATCGCAGACACCATGATTCTGGCAACAGTCAACAAAAATACCAAAACCCTGACCCTGACATCCTTCCTTCGGGATACGTTTGCCATGCTTCCCAATCCCAAGGATCTGAACAGCAACTACGGTCGTCAGAGAATCAATCTGGCCTATCATCTGGGCTGGAAAGCCGGCGGCACCGCATTGGCCATGGATTCCGTCAACCGTTGTCTGTACATTAACTTTGGCATCAATGTGGACTATAATATCGAAGTGGATTTCCGGGCTGTCATCGACTTGGTCAATCTGATTGGCGGTGTTACCATTGATTTGACCGAAGCAGAAGCCGAATATCTGCTTAATGATGACAAGGTTTGGCAGGAGAATATCCACGCCGGAAGGTGTTCCCTGGACGGTGATTCCGCTCTGGCTTACGCCCGCATGCGTAAGGCGGAGGGAGACAGCGACAGCGATATCAAGCGTACTGCTCGTCAGAGAACCATGATTCAGGCTGTTTTGAATAAGCTCGTAAAATTGAGTTTTTCCGAACTGCAGGAACTGGCAAATACTGCCCTGCCCATGATCACTACCAACATGACCAACGACGAAATCACCACCTGCATCTGGGAAATTCTTCCCCTGTTGCCGGAACTGAAAGTAGAGACGGGTACTTGCCCTGTGGAAACTACCTACTGGGGTGAAGTGATCGAACTGGACGGCTATCCTGCCAGCGTTCTGAAGTTCGACGAAGGTCAGAACAAGAAGCTGATGATGCCCATCACCGAGGGTACTGCCGAATAATCCATTGCAGAAATAGAGCCTGCGCCGATTTTGGCGCAGGCTTTCCTTTTACTTTGCTTTGGAAGAATTTCGCAGTTTTTGCAAAATCCAGGTTTTATATTTCCGGAATTCCTCGCAATCCGGCAAAATGTGCAATACATAATTGACTTTTCCCAACAATTGGCGCAGGTATGCTTCTTCCGAAATTCCTTGGGCAAGGGATTTCAGATGTTCCCCAACGCCAAATTTCTGGCAGTAGTACAGTTCCTGACGGATCTGCCGGCGGTAAATGGCGGGGATGCCTGGTTTTTCATTGACAATGATGCCGGTAACCAGCTGCTGCTGACTTTGCCGCTGAACCCGGGTTTTATTGGCATTGAGCAGCAGTCCCAGAGACTTCAGCTGAGCCGTAACAAATCCGACAACGTCTTTCGGTTCAAAATTTCCGGAAAAGGTCAAATCATCGCAGTAACGGGTATAAGCAATCCCCCGCTGGGCACACCACTGCCCAATCCGTTCATCAAAGTCGGCAAGAATTATATTGACAATAGCCGGGGAACTGGGTGCTCCCTGGGGCAGGACATCCTTATGATAGCAAAGCATGGTCAGCAGAGTCTGAATCTGCTCTGCGTAAATCTGGGTGGGGAATGCCTTTTCTTTTACCAGACTATAGGGGATGCTGTCAAAAAAGTGGTAAATATCCAGCTTCAGCACCACAGGTTTTCCCACATGTACTGCTGCATTGCGCAGCGTGGAAGTGCCGAATCGGTAGGCGGTGGCGTATGGCGAAACGGGCATATGGGCCAGCAAGGCATCCGAAATGCGGCGCTGAATGGTCTTCAGCACAGCATCCGGCACCATAAGCATGCGCACCCCACCGGTTTTCTTCGGAATGGAAACCTTGCGGTAGTGCCGCCCCAAGGAATTGCTGACCGCATAGAGGGTTTTGGCCGGGATTCCCAAATCACGCTCAAGGGAGGAAAGCTCCCTGTATACAATCATTTGTCTTTCCTCCCTTGAACCGTACGGAACAATACCATGATGTATGCCAAAGTGTGCGGCGGTATCTGAAAGCACACAAAGTGTGCGGAAATACCGCAAGCACTTGGGCTGAGCATTGCGAATGAGGCAGTTTTCTGCGAACCGGCAGCGACTCGCTGCCGACGCCAACGGTTGTTGACGAACGCTATTGTTCCTGATGGCATTATACTGTACCTTTATGTTGTTTTCAAGAAGTGTTATAAAAAAACAGACGGCCCTTGCGGCAAAATCCGCAAGGGCCATTTTCTCAGGTAATGTCCAGCACCGCCGCATCCTGTTCTGTGCGAACATGGATTGCAGAAATGGGATGCTCAAAGCTGTCAATGATGGCTTCGGAAATGGGGTCTTCCAACTCCCGCTGGATGGTACGGCGCAGATTCCGGGCGCCATAGGTCTGGGAGTACGCCTTCTTCACCAGCATCTGACGTACTTCTTCCTCCCAGGTCAGGCTCAGGCCGCGAGCTGCCAGACTTTCTTTCAGCTCTGTCAGCATGATATCCGCAATACCCAGGAAGTTCTCTTCGCTCAGGTGGTTGAAGGTGATAATTTCATCCACACGGTTCAAGAATTCCGGCCGCAGGAATTCCCGCAGGGCCTTCATGGTCTTTTCCTTCACCATATCACTGTCGGTACGGCCGAAGCCCAGACCGCCCACTCTGCCTTCGGAGCCGGCATTGGAGGTCATGACAATGATGGTATTCTCGAAGTTCACCACCCGACCCTGGGCATCGGTGATTCTGCCATCGTCCAGTACCTGCAGCAGCACATTCAGCACATCGGGGTGGGCCTTTTCGATTTCGTCGAACAGCACCACACTATACGGACGGCGGCGGATCTTCTCCGTCAGCTGTCCGGCCTCGTCATAGCCCACATAGCCCGGAGGGGAACCGATGAGCTTGGAAACGGTGTGCTTTTCCATGTATTCCGACATATCCAGCCGGATCAGGCTGTCAACGTTGTCAAACAAATCGTTTGCCAGCTGTTTCACCAGTTCGGTTTTGCCCACACCGGTAGGGCCTACAAAGATAAAGGACACCGGGCGCTTCTTGGGAGAAATGCCCACACGATTGCGCCGGATGGCACGGGCCACCGCCTCCACCGCTTCATCCTGTCCCACAATATGCTGCTTCAGCCGGGAAGCCAGGCCCTTGATCTGCTGATACTCCTGGGCCTTGATCTTAGAGGCAGGAATTTTCGTCCACAGCTCAATAATCCGGGCCAGGTTTTCCATGGTAACGGCCGGCTTGGGCAGAGCTTCCAGCTCTTCAATCTGTCCAGCCAGCTGCATCAGGCGGCTGCGGAGCATGGCAAGACGTTCGTAGTTCTGGTTCTCGGTATCCTCATTGAGCATCCGCAGTTCCAGTTCGTAATCATCCCGCTCCTTTTTCAGCTCCGCCAGGCGGGAGATTTCCTTGCATTGCAGGTTTACATCGGAACAGGCTTCGTCCAAAAGGTCAATGGCCTTATCCGGCAGGAAACGGTCTGTAATGTACCGCTCAGACAGCACCACGCACTGGTGGGCAATTTCCGGAGAAATTTCCACCCCATGGAAATCGGAGTACGCCTTGGCGATTCCCTGCATGATCTGGCTGGCCTCGGCAATGGTCGGCTCTGCAACAGTTACAGGCTGGAACCGGCGCTCCAAGGCAGCATCCTTTTCAATATATTTGCGGTACTCGGCAAAGGTGGTAGCCCCGATGACCTGGATCTCTCCCCGGGACAGGGCAGGTTTCAGGATGTTTGCGGCGTTCATGGAGCCTTCCGCATCGCCGGCGCCCACCAGGTTATGGACTTCATCGATAACCAGAATGATATTGCCGCACTCCTTGATCTCTCCAATCAAGCTCTTCATACGGCTTTCAAACTGGCCACGGAACTGGGTACCAGCGACCAAAGCCGTCAGATCCAGCAGGAACACCTCTTTATCCCGCAGCTTGTATGGAACTTCCCCGGCAGCAATCCGCTGGGCAAGACCTTCGGCAATGGCGGTTTTGCCAACTCCGGGCTCGCCAATCAGGCAGGGATTGTTCTTCTGCCGGCGGTTCAGAATCTGAATCACCCGCTCCGTCTCCACATCCCTGCCGATGACCTTATCCAGTTTTCCTTCCCGGGCACGGCCGGTTAAATCCATGCAGTAGCTGTTCAGGAACTTATGCTTCTTATTTTTCTTTTTGCCCTTTCCCTCTTCCTGAGGTTCTTCTTTCTTCGTCGGGCGAGGCTGCTGGGCCGGGAGATTGCCGCTGCCGCCCAAGAGCTGATTCAGCAGCGGGAAGGTAGCAGTCTGGCTGTCGATTTCATCGTCGTCGTGGTCCTCACTATTGTCCCGCTGACCAAACATGCTGCTCATTTCATCGCTGAGCAGGTCCAGATCCTCTTCGGAAATTCCCATCTGTTTGACCGCCTGGTCAATCTGAGGGATACCCAAGCTGCGGGCACATTTCAAGCAGTAGCCTTCGTTCAATGTCACGCCGTTTTCAATCTTGGTAATAAACACAACAGCAATGTTCTTTCGGCACTTGCTGCACATTTTCGGTTGCATATGATTCACTCCTTTTCGCAAGGATTCTTTCCTTTGACATGCAGTATAGCATATCAGGCCGGAAAAAGAAAAAACAAATTATAAACAATTCGCTGGAAGCCGCTGTCATTCGGTCCAATCACTGCCGCACTCGAATTTGGCAATTCCGTCGTCGTACCACAGATGGGTCATATACAGTCCCCCAGGAGGCACCGTTGGGCCAGCCGCCGTCCGATTGCCGGAGTCCAGAATGCGTCCGATATCCTCCGGTTTGATCTTCCCTTCTGCGGCATAGACCACCGTTCCGGCCATGGCTCGGGCCATATTGTAGAGAAATCCGTTGGCGCAGACCTTCAGGGTAATCAGGTTCCCCTGCCGCTCCACATTATAATAGTATACGGTGCGCACGGTGGATTTTACATCCGTTCCCACGCTTCGCACAGCGGCAAAATCATGGGTGCCCACGAACTGCTCCGCTGCCCGCTGCATGATGGTTTCGTCCAGGTGCTTGGGATAAAACCAGGCACGGTTGACGTAGAAGGGGTCTTTCAGCCGGGAATTATAAATCTGGTAGGTATATTCCTTCCGGGCACAAGAACCGATAGCGTTGAAACTCTCATGGACTTCAAAGGCTTTTGTCACCACAATGTCACAGGGCAGGTGGGTATTCAGTGCGTAGGGAATCCGCTCCGCCGGGATGGTGGAGCTGGTACGGAAATTCGCCACATAACACCGGGCATGCACTCCGGCATCGGTACGGCCGCAGCCGGTCATATGTACCGGATGGCCTACCACCATGGCTGCTGCTTTCTCCATGGTTTCAGCAACAGTTGGCAGATTCTTCTGAACCTGCCAACCGTGATAATTGGTACCAAGATATGTTAAAAACAAGGCAATGTTGCGCATAGTTTTCCTCACAGACCAAAACTGCCCAGTGCCAGCACACCGGCCATCAGCACGGCCCCAACGGTAAATGCCGCCAGGTCGTTGCGGTGGTAGCGCAGCAGTTTCATTTTCGTTCTGCCCTCTCCGCCCTGATAGCACCGGCACTCCATGGCGGTTGCCAGTTCATCCGCCCGGCGGAAGGCGCTGACGAACAGCGGCACCAGAATGGGAATCAACGCCCTGGCCCGATCCATCAGGCTGCCGTTTTCAAAGTCCGCACCACGGGCCTTCTGGGCATTCATAATCTTGTCCGTTTCCTCAATCAGGGTGGGGATGAAGCGCAGGGCAATGCACATCATCATGGACAGCTCATGCACCGGAACCTTGATTTTTTTCAGCGGACCCATCAGGGATTCCAGGCCGTCGGTCAAGGCAATGGGCGACGTGGTATAGGTCAGCAGGAAAGTGCAGGTAATCAGCATCAGGATACGGGCCATCATCAAAACCGCCCGCTGAACGCCGCCCAGGGTGATGCTCAGCCCCCAGAAGGAAACCAGTGTGGGGCCTTCCTTGGTGAAAAACAGGTTCAGCACGCCGGTGAAAATCAGAATCATCACCAACGGCTTCAGTCCCCGGACAATGGTTTTCAGCGGTATGGTCGATACCTTGATGGCAACCGCCAGGAACAAAAACAGAAGGCCATAGGAAATCCAGCTCTGGGCCAGAAACAGCGCCACAATATACACGATCAGCATGATCAGCTTGGTTCTGGGGTCCAAGCGGTGAATCACAGAATTGCCCGGAAAAAACTGTCCCAGGGTAATGTCTTTCAGCATACCGCAGCGCCCCCTTTCAGCCGTTTCAGAACATCCACAGCCTGATCAATGGTATATACGCTGGGAACATCCAATCCCAGTTGTTTCAGGTGCAGGAACACTTGGGTTACCTGGGGGATGTTCAGGCCCATATCCAGCAGCTGCTGGGCGTGGACAAACACCTCTGCCGGGGTTCCGTCCATTACCAGATGGGCGCCGCTCATAACCAGCAGACGGTCAGTCAGCCGGGCCACATCCTCCATGGAATGGGACACCATCATAATGGTTGCATTGCGGGACTTGCGGTAGGCCTCAATATTGCCCAGAATCTCCGCCCTGCCCATGGGGTCCAGACCTGCCGTCGGTTCATCCAGAATCAGCACTTCGGGTTCCATGGCGATGACACCGGCGATGGCGACCCGGCGCTTCTGTCCGCCGGACAAGTCAAAGGGAGATACCTCCAGCTGTTTCTCTGTCAGGCCAACACAGGCAGCCGCCTCTCTTACCCGGCGGTCCACTTCCTCCTGGGAAAGGCCCATGTTTTTGGGGCCAAAGGCAATGTCACGGTAAACCGTTTCCTCAAACAGCTGGTATTCCGGGTACTGAAACACCAAGCCTACCCGAAACCGGGCCTGGCGGGTAAGCTTCCTATCCGACCAGATGTCCTGTCCGTCCAGAATCACGGAGCCGGAGGTGGGCTTCAGCAGGCCGTTGAGCTGCTGCATCAGGGTGGATTTTCCCGAACCGGTATGTCCGATAATCCCGATAAATTCTCCCCGGTTTACCCGGAAAGAGACATTTTCCAGCGCCTTATGCTCAAAGGGCGTTCCGGCACTGTAAACATAGTTCAAATTCTTTATCTCAAGAATGGGTTCCAATCAAATTCCTCCCAGCGAGTCAGGCCTTCACCGCATTGTAAAGTGCCTGCGCGCATTCTTCCGGATTCAGTCTGTCCAAGGGCAGATCAAAGCCCTGTTTGTTCAGCTCCCAGCAAAGTTCCACACTTTCCGGCGCTGCCAGGCCGATATCGTGCAGCAGCTCGACCTGGGAGAAAACCTCCCTGGGGCTGCCATCGGTGACAACTTTGCCCTTATGCAGCACAACCACCCGCTGACACTGGGCTGCTTCATCCATATGGTGGGTAATCAGCACCACGGTAATTCCCTTTTCCCGATTCAGCCGTCCGATGGTCTCCATAACCTCCCGGCGGCCTCTGGGGTCCAGCATTGCGGTGGGTTCGTCCAGCACAATGCATTTGGGTTCCATGGCAATGACACCGGCAATGGCAATGCGCTGCTTCTGTCCACCGGACAAAAGATGGGGGGCATGTTCCCGATACTCGTACATTCCCACCTGTTTCAGGGCCCGATCCACCCGATTGCGGATTTCCGGGCTGGCAACCCCCAGATTCTCCGGGCCGAAGGCCACGTCCTCTTCCACCACGTTGGCAACGATCTGGTTGTCCGGATTCTGGAAAACCATGCCCACGTTCCGGCGAACGGTCATAATCCGCTCTTCATTGGAGGTATCAATGCCGCAAACGTAGACTTTTCCGCCGCTGGGCAGCAGAATAGAATTGAAATGTTTGGCCAGTGTGGACTTTCCGCAGCCATTGGTTCCCAGAATGGCAACAAAGCTGCCTTCCTGGATGGTCAGGTTCATATCCTCAAATACCGGAATCCCCGGGGTGTCGTCCACCCCAGGGTAGGTATAGGCCAGATGCTGTACAGAAATGATCTCTTTCAACGCAATCCCTCCATCAGGGCGTCCAGCGGCCGGTAGCGCCGCAGGGAAGAATCAAACCGGACTGTTTCACCGGCAATCCCAGTTCCCCCGCCGCAGTGGTACCGCCGTATTTGGCGCCAAACACCACGTCAGAAGCATAGGCAGCCGCAGAAGGGGCCAGGCCCGTGGTGTAGGAATTGATGATAACAAACAGCGGGTCGTCAGAAAGCACCTTCACCACTTCCTGCAGGAAGGGATAAAAGCTGGTTTCCATTTTCCAGATTTCACCGCTGGGTCCCCGACCATAGCTGGGCGGGTCCATGATGATGCCGTCGTAACGCCGTCCCCGGCGGATTTCCCGCTGGATAAACTTGGCGCAATCGTCCACCATCCAGTGAATGGGGCACTTGTCAAGGCCCGAAGCCACAGCATTTTCCTTGGCCCAGGCCACCATGCCTTTAGAAGCGTCCACATGGAACACCTCCGCACCTCCGGCTGCCGCCGCCAGTGTGGCGCCGCCGGAATAGGCAAACAGATTCAGCACCCGCACCGGTCGTCCGGCAGAAGCTACCTTCTCCCGAATGAAATCCCAGTTTGCTGCCTGTTCCGGGAAAACGCCCGTGTGTTTAAAGTTCATGGGTTTGACATGGAAGGTCAGATAATCCTTATACCGGATCTGCCACCGCTCCGGCAGATTGTGATCTGTCCAATGTCCGCCGCCGGTATTGGAACGCAGATACCGGGCATCGTAGCGCTTCCACTCCGGTGCGCTGCGAGGGGTATTCCAGATTACCTGCGGGTCCGGACGCACCAGAATATACTTTCCCCAGCGTTCCAGGCGCTCACCGTTGGATGTGTCCAGAACTTCGTAGTCTTTCCATTCATCGGAAATCCAAAGCATTGGGCTTCCTCCTTCTCCTTCTATATCTTCTATATCAACATTAACCGTCGTATCCGCCTTCCCAGTAGTTGTCCTCCGGGTTACCATCGAAAATGTCCTCTCCACCCTCTTCTGGGATCTGGTTCTCCTCGTGTTCGAGCCAGCTATCCTGGTTGTGGATGGGACAGACCAGGTAGGGTTGGTCGTTGTTCGCATAATTGCCGCTGAATCCACGCCAATTACCATCCTGGTAATAAACATAGCCATCGGATGCATACACGCCGTTCAGTCCCACACCAATGGCACTGCGGATTTCGTCCACTTCGCCGCTGTTCAGTTTCACCAGGGAACGGGCCTGCACATCGGCATCCGGGAACATGGAGCAATACTCCGTTGCCACACCGCCGCCGCTGACACAGTATTCCATCTGCACATGCTTATCGCAAGTGCCCTGAGGCTCATCGCCAGGATAGACATTGACATAAACCACCCGGTCAACTCCCCGGACATCGCTGCGGCAGGCATCGGTAGCCAGCAGGCCGGAATCCAGACAGACCGCCACTGTGCGGAAGGCATTGCCATTATACAGCGCCTCATTGGGCAGGCCCTCATGAATGGGCTGCATAACCTTTTTCCACATCTGAGCAGCAGGGTTGGTGCCCAGGTGAATCTGCTCCGGCTGGTCATAACCCACCCAGACAGCTGCCGTATAGTGGGTGGTATAGCCGCAGAACCAGCGGTCACGGTTGGACGAGGTTGTACCGGTCTTACCGGCAATGGACTGTCCGCCAAAGACGGCAGCGCCGCCGGTACCATAGTTTGCCGCATTGTACAGGCAGTAATTGACATAATTCACGGTTTTCTCACTGAGAATCTGCCGGAAATCCTGGGTATTGTCCACAACCAGCTGTCCATCGCTGTTATAGATCTTGGTGTACAGCCGGGGTTCCCGGTAAACACCATTGTTCGCAAAGGTGGCATAGGCGGCAGACATTTCCTGAACGGTGGAACCCACCGTCAGAGCGCCCAGAGCCAGAGGTGCCGGACCAACGTCAGACTTGGTGGTGCCGTCCGCTCCGGGGTACTCCTCCACCAGATGTTCCTGGCCGAAATTGTACTTGGCAAAGCTATAGCCGTATTCCGCACCGATTTCGTTCAAAGTACGCACGGAGATGGTATTGACGGAGGACACAATGCCCTGGTATACCGTTCTGGCATACTGATACTGGCGGTTATCGTTTTTCGGCCAGTTGCCGCCGTCATAGGTCACCGGCAGATCCTTGAAAACCGTCGCCGGCGTTACCTTACCGGATTCAAAAGCAGGTGCGTACACGGATATGGGCTTCTGGGCGGAACCAGTCTGCAGCTTTGCCTGGGTTGCCCGGTTGTAGCCCATGAAGGTATCCTTTTCTCCCACGCCGCCGGCCAGCGCCACCACGTCACCGGTGGTGTTGTCAATGACAACAATGGCAGACTGAAGCTGCTGATTGCTGTTGGTTCCAGGGATATTGTCCAGGTTGCCGTAGATTGCGTCAACCTGCTTCTGCACATCCATATCCAGTGTGGTATAAATGTGGTAGCCACCCTTCTGGATACGCTCAAGATAGACGTTTCTGGTGGTCTCTTCCAGCGTATCCCAGTCTTTTCCGTCCTGTTCTGCCAGGTAGGAGGCAAAGTCGATAATCACCGCATCCACAAACCAGGAGTAAATATGCTGGGAAGCATTGGTGGTGACAGAGGTCAGATTTCCGCAAACAGGGCAATAATACGCACCGTCTTCGCCGGTAAATTGGCTCCGGATTCCTTCGAAGCCGCACTCCGGATTTTCACAGACTGTCCAGCGGTCTTCGTCGGCAATGCCTTCTTTGAAGACCATTTCCTGGGCAACGGCTTCTTCATACTCCTCGTCAGTCAGATACCCCTGCTGGTGCATTTCGCTCAAGACATTGAGCTGACGGTAACGGTTACGCCCGGCGCCGTCCCGCTCTTCTCCTTTGTATTCAAAGACACTGATAGAATAGGGGTTGAACAAAGAGGGGTTATTGGTGATGCTGATCAGGCTGGCGCATTCGGCAACGGTCAGATTCTGCAGCTCTTTGCCGAAATACTCCGCTGCCGCACTCTTGACACCGTAGCAGCCCCGGCCCAGATAGATCTCGTTGAGGTAATACTCCATGATCAGGTCTTTGTCGTATTCCCGCTCAAACAGCTGGGCACGGAAAATTTCCATAACCTTACGCTGCACAGTGACGCTTTTTTCACCGGTATGGTTCTTGATAAACTGCTGGGTAATGGTGGAACCGCCGAACTGCTCATCGCCGCCGAAGAACATATTCAGGCAGGCCTTCACCGTGGTAATCCAGTCAACGCCCTGATGTTCGTAGAAACGCTTGTCCTCAATGGCTACAGCCGCATCCACCAGAGCCTGGGGAATTTCATCCAGGGACGCCCACTGGCGGTCCGTGGTGGTGTAGATCTGCTGCAGCTGCTGGATATCGCCATTGTTATCCACATAATAAATAAAGGAAGTCCGTTCCAGGTCATAGTCCTCCAGGGACCAGTCCGACGCATCGGTCAAAATATCTTCCTGGAGATAATTGCCCAAGGTTCCAACAAAGACTGTACCGCAGATCAGCACAATCAGCAAAACCGTAGCTGCCGCGCCAACCGCAATCTTCAGCAAAGACAGCACCGCACTGACCGCCGCATAGGCAAGTTTCAGCAGCCAATGGGGGTCCCACTCCTGACGGAGCTTGCGCACTCTCCTTTTAAAGTTTTTATCATTTGCCATAGGGGTAACCTCCAACACATCAGCCATCGGCTTTGTAGTCAATCAACATTGCAGTGGGTATGCATCCACAGGCGCCAAGGATGCCCAAAACAGGCATATTGGCATAGCAATACGCATACGATTATAGCATACCCAATCTTAAAACGAAAGACCCAATTTATTAATAAAGATTAAAATCTGGGAAACACTAGCCCCATAGGAGGCGAAAACCATGGTACGAAAGAAGCTTTTCTCTGTGATTCTGGCATTGTATGTGGTACTGGGAACCTGGAAAGGATATGTGGCCCTGTTCGACAAAGGAAAGGACGAACCCCGGCAAATTTTCCCAAACACCGTCGCTTCCCTTCCACCGGAAGACCAGGCTGCCCTGGAAAAAGGCATTGTGGTGCGCAATGACCGTCAGCTGCAGCAGCTGCTGGAGGATTACCTTTCATAAAAATCCCCGGCAGATTCTATACAAAATTCCCTCTTGATTTTCCGCTGGTCAGGCATTAGAATAAAGGCATGCAAAGCATCGGAGGATAACAGCATGGATCAGTATGGGTCTGACTTCATCACCATCACCGACGAAGATGGTACCGAATATGAACTGGAAGTTCTGAGCACTCTGGAATATAACGGCGATACCTATCTGGCCGTGATTCCTGCAGCGGAGAGTCAGGACGCTCTGCAGTTGGAAGTCAGCATTCTCAAGTCCGTGGAAGAGGACGGAGAGCCGATTCTGTGTGCCATTGAAGATCAGGAGGAGCTGGAAGCCGTATATGACCTGATCATGGATGCGCTTTATGAAGAGGAGGATGACGAAGCCTGATTGAGGCTGCGTTTTCCTTGGTTCCTTATAATCTGTTTCCTGCTTGGTGCGTGGCGTGTCCTTTTGGACCCACATTTTTAAATAGGGACGTTAGACTTCCTGGCCTGTTTGCAGACCTCCCGTTTCCGCTTCGACGGTAAATGGATGTTGGGAGCAGTAATGGTCAGGAGCGGCATCCCACCTGCCTTTTCGTGCAGGTCATAATTGGATGCGTGACGGCTAAAGCGGGTGCCTGG
>CALXDU010000008.1 GCA_944387145.1 uncultured Oscillospiraceae bacterium
TACTTCCAGGTACCTTTTTGCAAGATTAACTTCCGCATGACTGGCCACCCAACCGGAAGTTAGTTTTTCAATTGAGGCAGATAAAAAAGCCGCCCAGTTCCGGGCGGCTTTGGGAAACGGTTTCTTACTTGATCTTGGGCAGGCTGGCGGCGGCTACGGACTGACCAACCCGGCGGGTCTTCTCGTCGGGGAGCATGACCTCGCACTTGCTTGCCAGTGCAGGGAGCTCGTCGGCCAGGATTTCATTGCACACCCGCAGGATGGTATCCCCGCCCTTGCCGGACATGACACGGCCCAGCATCATCATGTGCTCAATGTCGTAGAACTGAGAGTACAGCACCACGGTGTAGGCCAGATATGCGCCGATGGTCTCGAAAATCGCCACGGCCCGGGGATCGTCCTGGTTCATCAGGCCCTGAACAACCTTCAGCTTTTCTGCAGGGGACAGGCTCTCATCCAGCTCGATGCCCGCAGCGGGAGCCAGCTTAATGACAGCATCCTGGGAGAAGTACTTGCAGCCCACGCCGTAGTCAGTAGACCACTCGTCCTGCATGGCGCCTTCCTGGAGATCAACGGGAGCGAAAGCCAGCTCGTTGATCCAGCCCAGCACGTTCTGATCCTTGTCCACATAGCCCACGGCTTCGGACGTACCCATGGCAATACCCATGATATTGCCCACACCCAGGCCCATAGCGCCGGCCAGAGCGGACACGTCGCCGTCGTTGGCAACCACAATGGGCACATCACCAATTTCCTTGGCGGCCCGGTCGTAGATGGTCTTTACCTTGTCCCAGTTGGAGCGGGGAACCTTGATGAACAGGGAAGCCACCATAGGTGCATTGCCGATGAAGGTACCGGCGGAAGATACGCCGATGGCATCCACCCGGGGCATCTTGGAAGCGGCGGTTTTGAAGGCTTCCACAATGTGCTGGAAGTGGTAATCCGGGTCTTCCTGGAGTTTGGGGAACCAGACCACTTCTTCGGAGTAAACGCACTCGCCGTCAATCACAGCAGAAACCTTCCGGTCGGAACCGCCGGCATCAAAGCCGATGCGGCAGCCGTCCATATTGCCGCCCATGGGCTCGGCGCTTTCATTGGCAGCGGGGCAGGCTTCCAGCGGCAGATCCAGGATCTCCAGATTGCGCTCGTAGAGCTGGTTGACAAAGGTGTAGTCAAAGTGACGCTCTCCCTCGGGGGTATAGGCTGCCTTCAGCCGCTGTGCCAGATCGGAGCAGCCGCAGATGGACACCCGGAAGCCGCCGGTGGACCAGAGCAGGAATTTGACATACCGCTCCACATACCGGTAGTCGGCTTCGGCCATTTCCGGAGTGCCGTGGATGCAGGTGTGGTGGACGGAGACGCGGCCCTTGTCCCGCTCAACGGCGATGGCGATGGGCTGCTTGGCATCCTTCAGGTAAGCTTCCCGCCAGACACCGAAGGGGATGAAGGTGGGGTCCAGTTTGGGGGCGTGTTTCATCTGATAGTCAATGCCTAAGTACTGCATAGGAAATTTCCTCCTCTGGTTTGAATTCTATTGTCATTATACCATATTTTTTTCATTGCGCCATGGCAGATTCTCGAAAGTTTTTACAAAAAACTGCTATTTTGCAAAAGCCGCCGGAGGGGGTCCGGCGGCTTTTCGATTTTAGCAATACTTTGCCACAGCGGTGCGGATCATCTGGGCGGCTTCCTGGGCGATCAGGTAGTCGCTTTCGATCATCTCCGCCAGAGGTGCCCGGACGCTGCCGCAGTCGGGGCCGCCGTTGATGCGCAGAATCTCCTTGATCACGGCGTACATGTTGCCATGGGCAGAGCACATCTTGTAAATAATCCGGCAGCATTCGTTCTGGATTTCCAGAGCGGTAGCCAGGTCGCCGGACTTGACCAGGTCAAACAGCTTGGTGTACAGCTCCGGCATTGCGCCGTAGGTGCCGCCGATGCCGCCGGTGGCGCCCATGACCATACCGGAAATCAGCTGCTCATCAGGACCGTTGAAGACGATGGCTCCTTCATCACGCCACATCTGGATGTCCTGAACCGGCATGGAGGAGTTCTTGACACCGATGACCCGGGGGTTCTTCAGCATTTCCTTCAGCAGAGGCACGCTCAGGGCAACGCCTGCCAGCTGAGGGATGTTGTAGATGATGAAGTCGGTGTTGGGAGCGGCGGCACTCATGTCATTCCAGTACTTGGCAATGGCATAAGGGGGCAGCTTGAAGTAGATGGGGGGGATGGCAGCAATGGCGTCAACGCCCAGGCTTTCTGCGTGGGCAGCCAGCTCCTGGGAGTCAGCGGTGTTGTTGCAGGCGATGTGGGCAATGACGGTGAGCTTGTCCTTGGCCTCTGCCATCACATTTTCCAGCACCAGCTTGCGCTCTTCCTTGCTCTGGTAGATGCATTCACCGGAGGAACCGCCGACATAAACGCCCTTCACGCCCTTGTCAATGAAGTAGCGGGTCAGTTCCCGTACGGCCTGGGGGTTGATGCGGCCCTCGGCATCGTAGCAGGCATAGAAGGCGGGGATAATACCTTCGTACTTTTTGATATCAGTCATATGTATTCTCCTTCATATATTGGTAGAATCAGCCTGAGCCCCCTCTAAATCAGAGGGGGCGAGACTGGGATTAACCCTTGACAGCACCCATGGTGATGCCCTTGGTAAAGTATTTCTGGAAAATCAGGAACACAATGATGATGGGGATGGATGCCAGGGCAGAACCGGCCATGAGGATGCCGAAGTCGGTGGAGTTTTCACCCTGCATGGTGGCAATACCGACGGAGATGGTCAGTTCCTTGGTGCTCATCAGCATAATCAGCTGCATGAAGTAGTCGTTCCAGGAATTGATGAAGGTAAAGATGGCGCAGGCACCCACACCGGGCTTAATCATGGGGAACATGACGTCGGTGAAGGTTCGCCATTCGCTGGCGCCGTCAATCCGACAGGCTTCCACCATTTCCGTGGGAATACCCTCGGCAAACTGCTTCAGCAGGAACACACCGAAGGGCCAGCCCACAATGGGGATAATGACGGACCAAATGGTGTCATACAGCTCCAAGGCAGACATTTCCCGCACCAGAGGGATCAGGATAACCTGCTTGGGCAGAGCCATGGCGCAGACGATCAGGCTGAACAGAATAGTCCGGCCGTAGAAGCGCTTCTTTGCCAGAGCATAACCGGCCATTGCAGCAGTCAGGCAGGTCAGCAGCATGGAGGATACGGACATAACCACCGTGTTCAGCAGCCACCGCAGAGCAGCAGGAATGGTAGGTCCGGTGATGGTGTAGCCAAGCAAAGAGAAGTCAAACAGCGGCGCAGTGCGCTTACTCATCAAATTCTCATAGTTGGTCATAACCCATTCGGAAGGAACCCAAACCGGGGTAGAGGACAGAATCTCGGTCTTGGTTTTAAAAGAGCCGGTGATGATCCAGTACAGAGGGAACAGGAAGGTAAAGGCGATCAGGCAGATAACCACACAGGAGAAAATGGAGTAGAGTTTGGCTCTGCGCTGTTCCGGGGAAAGCTGACTATAATGACTCATATTCCGTTGCCCCCTTCCTTATTTTTCCTGTCCGGCCTTGAACTGCAGGGCGGACAGAATGGCGATGATAATGGCGAGAATGACGCCCATGGCATTGCCGTAACCATACTTATACAGCTTGAAGGCGCTGTAGTAGATATAGTACATGATGGTCATGGTGGAGTTCTTCGGGCCGCCGGAAGTCAGCAGCTGAATCAGAGCGAAGCACTGGAAGGAGTTGATGGTGGTAATCACCAGGATGTACAAGGTGGTAGGCATCATCTGGGGCCACTTAATCTTCCAGAAGGCCTGCTTGGGGGTGGCACCGTCTACCTCGGCGGCTTCCACCAAGGATTTGTCCACGTTATCCAGAGCGGAAACGTACAGCACAATGGGCTGGCCCACAGAAGTGGTGAGCAGAATCAGGATGATGCACCACAGAGCGTATTTCTCATCTCCCAGCCAGTTGATATTCTTATCCAGAATACCCAGCACATCCTTGCCCAGGTAGTTGAAAATGCCGTAATAGTTGTTGAACATCCACTTCCAGACCATGGTGACGGCCACGGAGCCGGTAACCACAGGCAGGTAGAAGATGCAGCGGAAGGCGGAGGTGGCAGCCACCGGCATCTTGCTGATGGCAGAGGCTACCCACAGGGAGAAGATGCAGGTAATCGGCACGGAGACCACCACGATTACCAGCGTATTGCGCAGGGCGATCCAGAACACCTCGTCCTGGAACAGATCCTGATAGTTTTTAAGGCCCACAAAGATATCTTCCCGGCCCATCGTTGCGTCGAAGAAGCTGGTATAGACGCACATGAACATGGGATACAGCACAAATCCTACGAAGAAGATTAAAAACGGCAGCAAGAAGGCATAAGCTGCCACATTTTCCTGCATTACCAGGCGGCGCTGCTTTTTGTTATATTGCACAGGTGTCTTGACCAAAAAGATCCCCCTCTCGTAAATTCGCTTTGGAAAACGCCCCTCCTCTCGAAGGGGAGGGGCGCTGTTCAGATGACTATTTCTTCTTTCCGGTCAGGAATCAGCCTTCTGCGGCAGCAGCGGCATTGGCAGCGGTCTGAGCGGTTTCCATCTCAGCCAGGATGGCTTCCACGGAGCCGTCGGTGGCGCTGACACGCTGCAGCATGTTCCACCACTCGGTACGGGCCTGAGTCCAGCCCTTGGTGACCTGGTAGTAGTCACCCATCATGGGGCTGAGCAGGTTGTACTCGGGGAACAGCTCGTCGGTGGCGTAAACGCCTTCCACATCACGGACAGGAGCATAGGTGGTGGCTTCAACAGCCTTGATGTACTGAGCGTCGTCTTCAGTCATGAACTTGATGAAGGTCTTGGCAGCCTCGATCTTGGCCTCATCGCCATTGTCGAACACGCCGAAGCCCCAGATACCGCCCTGCAGGGAGGGAGTGGTGTCGGAGGGGAATGCCATGGGCAGAACGTCGAAGCTCAGAGCGTCAGCATTGGTGACTTCCTGGCCGATGTTCCAGCAGAAAGCCATCTGGAAGGTGCCGTTGACAAAAGCCTGGATTTCGTCCGCAGCCTGGATAGCGGTATCGAAGGTGATGCCGTCCTGAGCATACAGCTTGGCCAGAGCTTCCGCATTTTCCTGAGAAGCGTAGGTGTACTCGGTGTGCTCGGCATTGGCGTAGGTGCCGCCGCTCAGGTTGGTAATCAGAGCACGGGTGCCCTGGTCGCCGCCCTGACCGCCGCAGTAGATGGTGCCAACGTACTCGTTGCCAGCATCATACACAGCCTGAACAGCCTTGAAGAAGTCTTCCACAGAGTTCCAGGTGTGGGTTTCCTCGTTCAGGTACTGCAGAGCGTCAGCAGCCTCGAACACGTCGCGGTTGATGGCCATGCAGTGAGCGATCATACATACGGGCATTTCGTAGACAGCACCGTCAGCGCTGGTGCAGGAGGACAGAACGGACTCAAATGTACCAGCGGGAACGATGTCCTTCAGGTCAACCATCAGGCCCTTGGCGCCCCAGTTGGCGATCAGACGCTCGGGTCCTTCCATGACGATGTCAGGAGCCTGGCCGCCTTCGATAGCGGTGTTGACCTTGTCGTCACCGTTGGTGTAGTCCAGATACTCGACCTTGACGGTGATGTTGGGGTAAGCGGCATTGAAGTCAGCCAGCAGAGCGGAGACGGTAGCCTCATCAGTCCACTTACCGATGGGGTAGGTCCACAGAGAGATTTCTACGGGATCGCCGGCAGCCTCGGGAGCCGCAGCCTGGGTGCCTTCGGTGGCAGCGGGCTGGGTTTCGGGAGCCTGGGTTTCCACGGTCTTTTCCACGGAGCAAGCGCCCAGGGAAAGAACCATGACCAGAGCCAGCAGAAGTGCGATAACCTTCTTCATAATCACATTCTCCTCACAGTTTGTTATTTTGCACAATTCGACACAGCAAATTGTGCGTTCTACTGAAGATATTACACGATAACATTTCCTTTGTCAACCATTTTCTGAAAATTATTTTCCGATAACAGTCGAAATAGAAAACTTTTTCCATTACGCACAAAAACAGCGTTCTTGTTTACAGCACATTGACGAAAGTTTTGCCCTGCCCTTGACGGCAGGACAAAACATGCTATCCTGTAAGAAAAAACAGGAGGGTGCATTCCATGAAAAAACATATTCTCTGCCTTGGGGACTCCAACACCCACGGCTACTGCGCAGACCCTGCCGACTGTGCCGACGGCGGTATCCGCTTCAATGAGGATGAGCGCTGGACAAAGCTGCTGCAGAAATATCTGGGAGAAGACTACCTGGTCATTGAAGAAGGACTCAGCGGCAGAACCACCTGCTTTTCTGACCCTCTTTACGAAGGGCTCAGTGCGCTGGAGTACATTCATCCCTGCCTGAAAAGTCACGAGTCCATCGACCTTCTGATTATCATGCTGGGTACCAATGACACCAAGGACCGTTTCTGCGCCAGCGGCGCCTGCATCGGCCTGGGTATGGGCAGACTGGTGAAGAAGGCAATGGACACTCCCTGCTGGGGAGATCACGCCCCCAATATTCTGGTAATCGCCCCGCCTCCCATTGAGGAAGGCATGCTCACCAGCCCGGTGGCTGCCACCATGGGCAGCGGCTGTGTCCAGCGCTCCCGGGAACTGGCCCGGTATTACGAAGAGCAGTGCCGCCTGCTGGGCGTTCACTTCCTGGATGCCGGCACCTTAGGATGCGAATTCAACAAGGTTGACTACATGCACCTGACCCGCAAGGGCCACGCCGCTCTGGCACAGGCGCTTTCCCGGTGGGTTCAGACCCATTAAAAAAGCGCCGCCCTCAAGGGGCAGCGCTTTCTGTTGGGGTTAAGTAGGGCTTGAACATGGGCTCAATCAGCAGGCTGTCAATCAGCGCCAGCAAAGTCGGCAGGAAAAACACCGGGAAAATAAACCGCAGGCACAGATACAGCCCCACTGCGTTGATGGCTCCCAGGGCCAGGGTAAAGGGCAGCTTGCTCAGGCTCAGAAACACGGTATTTTTCAGCAGTCCCAGGAAGGAATTTTCAAACCGGGACAGCATGGGAAACAGCACGCTCAAGATCCCCAGCAGCAGGATTCCCACCACTGCGCCGGCGGAAAACAGCATCCAGGAAAGCTGCCCCAGCACTGCGCCGTTCCACAGAGAAATCATTCCCCGGGCAGCGGCCCAGAACACCCCGGCAAATACCACCGACGGCAGCAGCCCCGGCTTGAGATTGCGCCGGAATACCCGAAAAAACCGATGCCAGGTGTGCTTCTCCCCCTGGCGGTAGCCCCGGAAGGCGGCATCGTACAGCGCTGCGAAGGACGCCCCCATGGTCAGCACCGGAATGCAGCCCAGCAGCCAGAACAAGCTGAGGAAAATGCAGTCGGTAACCTGGGTCATGGTAATCATCAAAGGATTTTCCGGGTTCAACAGTTTCTGAAACATTTTGCTTACCTCCGGGGATGAGACTGGTTTCATTATAGCACAGATTCTGCCGGGTGTCACCCTTAGACAAAAAAGTTTTTCCTTTTCTCTATTCCGGTTGAAATTATTTTTCCGCAATGGTATGATAAAGAAAAAATCGCCCGGAAGGGCACACAACATTTACAGGAGGAATCATCCATGGATCGTCAAAAATTTCTTGCAGAGCGCCAATGGATTCAGGATCAGCTGAAAATCGCAGCTGATTTCTGGCTGAAAAACGGCATGGACCCTGTCCATGGCGGCATTTATACCTGCCTGGACCGCCAGGGTAAAATCTTCTCCACCGACAAGAGCGTCTGGATGCAGGGCCGCTGCGGCTGGACCTACGCTTACCTGTGCCACGTTTACGGTGTGCGGGAAGAGTGGCTGGCTGCTTCCAAGAGCTGCATCGATTTCCTGGAAAAATACTGCGTCAATCACGAAGCCGGCGGACGGCTCTACTTCACCGTCACCGGTGACGGCAAGCCCCTGCGCCAGCGCCGCTACTGCTACTCCGAGGCCTTCTACTGCATCGCCAATGCCGAGTACTACGGCATCACCGGTGAGCGGGAGTATCTGGAGCGGGCACGTCGGGCTTATGACATGTACTGGAATCTGAACCACGGCATGCCCGACCCCACCGGCCTGGGTCCCAAGACCATTCCCGAAACCCGCAGCGGCCGCTCCCTGGGCATCCCCATGATTATTCTGAACGTCACCGGCGTGATGAAGCGGGTTGACCCGGAGATGAAGGACGTATACGACGCCCGGGCCAAGGAGTGCGTCAGCGACATTTTCCGCTACCACGTCAAGCCCGACCTGCACTGCACCCTGGAAAACGTGGCCCCCGACGGCACTCCCCGGCTGGACATCACCGAAGGCCGGATGGTCAACCCCGGTCATGACATCGAGTGCAGCTGGTTCCTGATGGACTACGCCAACGATACCGGCGACAAGGAGCTGCACGCCAAGGCCATCGATGTATTCAACATGGCCTTCAACATGGGCTGGGACAAGGAGTACGGCGGCATTCTGTACTTCATGGACTGCCTGGGCAATCCTCCGGAAGCTTACGAGCACGACATGAAGCTGTGGTGGCCCCACAACGAGGCACTGATTGCCTCCATGATGATCTACCGGGATACCAAGGACGAAAAGTATCTGGACATTTTCTACCAGATCCTCGATTACTGCAAGACCTACTTTGCCGACGAATACGGCGAGTGGTACGGCTATCTGCGCCGGGACGGCAAGCCCACCCAGCCTGCCTGCAAGGGCTCTACCTTCAAAGGCCCCTTCCATGTACCCCGCTGCCTGACTCTGGTTGACCAGATGATGGGTCAGATTCTCGGCGAATAACCGACCTTTTCTTACATCACCGCCCCACGAAAGGAGACCAGGAATGGACGAACAGCATATGGACATTCTGGAACGAATCCACGCATCTTATTATCAGCTTACCGCAGCGGAACGAAAAGTAGCGGATTTTGTGCTGGCCCAGCACGCCCAGGTGCAGTTCATGTCCATCACCCAGCTGGCTGACGAATGCGGTACCGCCGAGGCTACCATCTCCCGGTTCTGCCGCAGCCTGCAGCTGAAGGGCTTCAACGCTTTCAAAATTGAGCTGGCCCGACACTCGGCCTCCCTGTCCAAGCATCCGGAGGACGCCACCGACACCGTCACCGGCCGCAGCCAGGAAATCGCCCGTCTGTCCCATGACGCCATCCAGCAGACCATCCGTCTGATGGAGCCGGAGCAGGTGATGCAGGCGGTGGAGCTGTTGGAAAAAGCCCCCCGTGTCATTTGTCTGGGCTCCGGCGGCTCCATGATTATGGCCAGCGAGTGCGCCCACCTGTTTTCCACCGTCAGCGGCAAGTTCCAAGCCATTTCCGACTACCACATGCAGATGACTGCCGTGGCCACCATGGGAAAAGAGGACGTGATGATTCTGTTTTCCTACTCCGGTGCCACCATCAACGGTCTGCAGCTGCTGGAATTGGCAAAGAGCAGGGGCATCCATACCATCTTGGTCACCCGGTTTCCCAAGTCTCCGGCAGCCTCTCTTGCGGAGGTAGTGCTGCGATGCGGTTCCAACGAAGGACCTTTCCAGTCCGGCTCCGTTCCGGCCAGAATTGCCCTGCTGATTGTGGTGGATGTGCTGTTTCAGGAGTACTATCACCGCAATCCGGAAGCCTGTGAGGAAAATATCCAGAACGTGGCCGCCGCTTTGTCTGACATTCATGTATAACGCAAACCCCCGCCAGTACAGCCTGGCGGGGGTATTTTTCTTATCGGGTGCGGAAGAAGGCTTCAATCTCCCCTTTTCCTGCCTGAACCCGACCCTGTAAGAATCCGGGCTTGCCGCCGCCCCGGCCGGAAAGGGCGGTGGTCATCTCTTTGCAAAGCTGACGCAAATCCGAGCCTGGCTGGGCAAGGCAGAAGCTGTATCCGCTTTCGTCACTGCCGCTGAATACCGCAGCCCTGCCGCCGCTTTTTTCCGCCACCGCATCCGTCAGTTCCCGCAGGGCGGTACCGTCCAGGTCGGCTTCAAACAGCAGCACATCCCCGGTTCCGGCAAAGGCTTGGGCAATTCCTGCAAAAATCCGCTTTTCCAATCCGATAATCCGGTACTTCTGGGCCGCTGCCAGATCGTTCATCCGCTGGGCAGCTGCTCCGGTTTCCGTAATCTGGGCAGAAAAGGCCTGGGACACCAGCTTGTTCTGCTGGTAGGCACTGTTCAGGATTTCCAGCGCCCGCTTTCCGCAGGCCATTTCCATCCGGGTGCCGCCCCGGAAATGCACGGCGCTGAACAGCTTAATCAGCCCAATTTCTCCCGTGGCCGCCACATGGGTGCCGCAGCAGGCGCAGCAATCAAAGCCGGGAATCTCCACAATCCGCACCGGCCAGGGAAGTGCCCGTTTGGTCCGGTAGCTTACCTGGGGCAGCTGCTCCTGGCTGGGATACCAGCACCGGATGGGCAGATTCTGCCACACCGCCCGGTTGGCTTCCGCCTCGATTTCCGGCAGCATTTCCGGCGGAATCACACCGTCAAAGTCAATGGTGATGCAGTCAGCCCCCATGTGAAACCCGGTATTATGGTAACCAAACCGCCGGTTGATAATGCCCGACACAATATGCTCGCCGCTGTGCTGCTGCATCCGAAGGAACCGGGCGTCGTAATCAATCTGCCCTTCCACGGCGGTGCCGGGCATCAAAGCTCCGTCGCAGATATGCACCACCGTTTCCCCCGCTTCCCGGGTATCCAGGACCCGGACGCCGCCCAAAATGCCGGTGTCCGCTCCCTGTCCGCCTCCTTCCGGGTAGAAGGCGGTGGCGTCCAGAATCACCCGGTAGTTCTGCCCATCTTCCTCACAGGCAAGCACCTGGGCGGTGAAGCGGGCTAAATGGGAATCTTCGTAATATAGCTTTCGTGTCTGCATGAAAAATCGTACCCTTTCCGGCAGTTTTTCCGGATTATACCACAGAAGCCGCCGGAATGCAACTTACCGGGGCTTTACAAGGGCTTGCTCAAAACTTTTCTTCCTTCCTCTAGCTTTTTCCTCCCATGTGGTGTAAAATAGACAAAAAATGCGTTGAGGTGATGCTATGCCTGCCAGTTATGCCCACTACCGGTTCGGTAAGCTGGTTCTGCCCAATCTCCCGCCGGATGCCCGGCAATGTATTTCCCGCTTTCGCCGGATGTTCGACGTAGGGCTGCAGGGACCGGACTTTTTCTTTTACTATAATCCCCTGATGAAAACTGCCGTGGGACAGCTGGGCGGTCAGTTTCACAGCCAGACCGGCCAGGAATTCTTTACCCGGGCCTGTGCTGCTGCAACCTCGGAAGCGGCCCGGGCCTACCTGTACGGACTGCTGGGTCACTACTGCCTGGATTCCGCCTGCCATCCCTTTGTTCAGAGCAAGGTAGACAGCGGGGAAGTCCGCCATGTGGCCCTGGAATCGGAGTTTGACCGGTATCTGCTGGAAATGGACGGAGAACCCTCTCCCCACACCTATAACATCAGCAAATTCCTGAAGCTGACCCGGGGAGAATGCATGACCGTGGCAGAATTTTTCCCCGGCGCCACCGGTGCCAATGTCAACCGGGGCGTGCGGAACATGATCTTTGCCCTGAACTTCCTGTCCAGCAAAAACCGGAAAGGCCGGGAGCGGCTGCTGAAGCTGATCAATCCCAGTCTGCTGGACACTTTGGTTCCCAGAAGAGGGCTGCCGATCTACGCCCGGATGGACAGCGAACTGCTGGCACGGTTTAACCGGCAGGTCTGGAGCTACCCGGAGATGCTCCGGCAGATTCAGGCGCATATGCAGACCGGGGAAGCCCTCGGCGAAGACTTCCAGGCAACCTTTGGCTGAGCCAAAAAACAATACAACGGAGAGAGAACATGAATAAGACCTTCAAACTCACGGCATTGGAGCGGAGCTGGATTCTCTATGATATTGGCAATTCTGCCTTTATTCTCATGGTTTCCACTCTGATTCCCATCTATTTCAATGCTCTGGCATCCTCTGCCGGGGTGGACGAGAACCTGTACCTCAGCTATTGGGGCTATGCCGGTTCCATCGCCACGGTGCTGGTGGCCATCATCGGCCCCATCTGCGGCGCACTGTCGGACCGGAATTTCAAGAAGCCTTTGTTCCTGCTTTGCGTGGCAGTGGGCGTCATCAGCTGCGCACTGCTGGGCTTTTCCAGCGGCTGGCTGCTGTTTCTGGGCATTTTTGTAGCCGCCCGGGTGGGCTATTCCTCCAGCATTGTGTTTTATGACTCCATGCTGCCGGAAATCACCGAAGAAGGCCGGATGGATACCATTTCCTCCATGGGCTATGCCTATGGCTACATCGGCTCGGTAATTCCCTTTATCCTCTGCCTGGTGCTGGTACTGGGCGGCGGCAGCTTCGGTCTGAGCCAGACCACCGCCATGATGCTGGCCTTCCTGGTCACCGCTCTGTGGTGGCTGGGCTGCACCCTGCCCCTGGCAAAACGCTACCGGCAGAAGGCCTACGTCACCTACAGCGAAAGCCCCTGGGGCGATTCCTTCCGCCAGCTGGGCCGCACCATCCGGGATGCCCGGAAGGATAAGCACATTTTCCTGTATCTGGTTTCCTTTTTCTTCTTCATTGACGGCGTGTACACCATCATCGACATGGCAACCGCCTACGGCGCAGCTCTGGGTCTGGATACCACGGGACTGCTGCTGGCGCTGCTTCTGACCCAGTTTGTGGCCTTCCCCTGCTCCATCTTCTTTGGTCGGCTGTCTGCCCGGTATGACACGGGACTGCTGATTAAGGTCTGCATCGGGGCCTATACCGGCATTACCCTGTTTGCCATGTTCCTGGTTGCACAGTGGCAGTTCTGGGTGCTGGCTGTGCTGGTGGGCATGTTCCAGGGCGGCATCCAGGCTTTGAGCCGCAGCTACCTGGGCAAGATCATCCCGGCAGAGCGCAGTGGTGAGTTCTATGGCCTGATGGACATCTGCGGCAAGGGCGCTTCCTTTGTGGGCATGACTTTGGTGTCCGTCATCAGCCAGCTGACCGCCGGTATTTCCGTGAATGTCTTTGGCCTGACATTGCAAAACGAGAATATCGCCGTGGGCGCCCTGATTATTCTGTTCGCCGTAGGCTTTGTGGTATTCTCCAAAGCCGACAAGCTCAACCGCCAGCGCTGAAATCAAAAACGATACCGCCGTGCCCGGGGATTTCCCAGAGCACGGCGGTTTTTTATTCGGTTTTTTCCGCGTTCAGCTCATCCAGAACGATGTCCGGATAGGGGTTGGCTATGACGGTTTTGTAGGTGTGGTAGATCACCATGCCGGGCTTGCCGTTGGGGATTTTCTTCACCTGCTTCACCGTGGTCACATCCACCGGCACATTCCGGCCGCCGGTGGTTTCGGCGTAGTAGGCAGCCAGCTGGGCTGCCTGGGTGATGGTGTCGTCCGGCGGGGTAGTGCCGCCGCAGGCAATAACCACATGGGAGCCGTGAACCTTGGATGCGTGGCACCAGAGGTCATCTTTCCGGGCAGTCCGGAAGGTCAGCTCCTCATTTTGCCGGTTGTTCCGTCCCACATAGATGGGATAACCGTCGGTGGAGGTAAAGACCATGGGCTTCAGCTTTTCCTGGCGGATGCGCTTTTTCCCAGATTCAGGCCGCAGATACCCACCGTCCTGCAATTCCCGGCGGATTTCTTCCAATTCCGCCTCGGTCTGGGCCCGGTTCAGTTCTTCCAGCACGCTTTTCAGGTATTGCAGCTCCGTTTCGCCCAGGGAAATCTGGTGGGTCAGTTCCTTCTCGGCGTTTTTCATCCGGGTGTAGTCCTTGTAGAACTTGGCGGCGTTCTGCTGGGGAGAGAGAATGGGGGACAGGGAAATGTCCACAGGCTTCATCTCTTCATCGTAAAAATCTTCGCAGGAAACCACCGTCTGCCCCTTCACCACCCGGTGCAGGTTGGCGGTGAGAATGTCTCCCAGCTGCCGCAGCCGTTCCCGGTCATAGGTGGCTTCCAGTTCTTTTTCCTGGATGGCCAGCTTCCGGGTCAGCCGGGTGCACAGGTTCTGGACGGTTTTGCGCACCGCCTGGCTTTTCTGCCGCATGGCGTCCTTCCGGTCCCGGAGGGTATAGTAGCCGTCCAGCAGAGCGCCGAAGGATTCCGCCCGGGTACAGCTGCCGTATTGCCGGATGGGGCAGAAGGCAAACTGTTTAGGAGTTCCGTCGGGCAGCAAAAAGCAGTAGGGGGCAGGGTGCAGGCAATGCTCCCGGAAAAACAGTTCCAGCTTGTCGGCAGCAGCAGCCACGTCCAGGTCGGAAACCCGGGCATCCACACTGCCTGCGGCAAACAGTGCCGCCTCCCGGCATACCAGGGGGGACAGGCCACCCAGGGTATCCATCAGCCGATCACAGAGCAAATCCGCCCCGTTTTGGGTAAGCAAACCGGAATAGTCCACATCTTCCATGGGATTTTGTTTGGTAATCGGTTCCGGCAGCTGGTAATTCAGCCCCGGCAGCGCCGCCCGCTTGGCGCTTTCGTCCAAACCTATCCGGCGCAGGCAGTCCAGAATCCGCCCCTCCGGGGACAATAGATACAGATTGCAGGTTCTGCCCATCAGCTCGGCCACCAGTTTTTTCTGCACCGGAAAGCCCATTTCGTCGGTACAGTCAAAGGTAAAGGTGGCCGCCCGCTCCATGGGAATCTGGGAAATTTCGGATAACTTGGCACCCAGCAGGTGCTTGCGCAGGAGCATGCAGAACATGGGCGGCTCCGCCGGATTTTCCGGGGAGGCGGTGGTCAGGTGGAGCCGGGGGGCGGTGGGGTTGGCGGCAAAGAGCAGCTTTTCCCGTCCCTCCCGGCAGCGAAGGTGCAAAATCAAGGTGTCCCGGCTGGGCTGGTGGATTTTATCCACCCGGGCACCCAGACATCGGGTGCGGATTTCCTCCAGCACTGCGGACAAAAAAACGGCATCAAAAGCCATAGGGTCTCCTCCTTAGGGGTTTTCCATCACGCCCCGGAACAGTTGGTTCAGCCGCTGGGTCTGACCGGACAGGTACAGCGCCCCGAAGAGGGCTTCCAGTCCGGTGGCCTTGGCGTATTCGGCGGGGGTAGCGGATTTGGGTACGGCGTGGACGTGGGCATTCTTGCCCCGGCGGTAGTAGGCCAGTTCCTCCTCCGTCAGCAGGGGCAGCAGCTTGTCCACAAATTTGGCCTGGGCTGTGGCTTTGACCATGTTGATGGTGTCCCGGTGGAGCTTGTCCACGGTTTTTTCTCCCTGGGCGCACAGGTAGGCCCGGCACAGGATTTCAAACACGCAGTCTCCCATATGGGCAAGGCCCAGGTTAGAGATGGCGTCGATTTCCTGCTTGCTTAGGTTCATGTTGAAGTAATTTTCCATAACTTTCCTCGGTTAACCAGAAATTGGGCGCACAGCCCGGTAAACAGTCCGGTGATGATGCTGATCACCACCATAACCGGCAGGTAAACAATCAGCGCCGGAGTGCCGGTGAGGGCAATGGCCATGGCCATCTGCCCGATGCTGTGGGCAATGGCTCCCAGGCAGCCGGCAACCCAAAGCTGCTTTTTGGTCAGAATCTTCTTCACCAGCAGCGTCACCAGAATGGCGCACAGTCCGCCGGCGGCAGAATAGAAGATGGTGCCGAATCCGGCAAAGATGGCTCCCAGGAAAATTCGGGCAAAGAGGACACAGGCTCCCTCCCGGCTGCCCAGGGCAAACACGGCAAACACCGTAACAATATTGGCAAGACCCAGCTTGATGCCGGGAATGGGCACCAGCGGCGGAATCTGGGCTTCCACCAGGAAAATGGTCAGCGCAATGGCAGTCAGCAGTGCCAGAAGGGTCAGCTTTTTGGTTTTCACGGCAGTTACCTCCCTTTCCGCTGTATAGGATATCAAATTTTTTCCCAGTTGTAAAGGAAGGAAGCCCCCGGCCCAGGAGAAAATCCAGCGAAATGCCCGGGATAAGAATCTTCAAGTATTCTTAATATTTCAGTACTTGACAATGCACAGTAGCTGGTATAGTATAGTTACAAAAGGGGGGATGCTGGTGAATGCCCAGTTCAAGAAAGGTGTGCTGGAGCTGATCGTGCTGGAATCTGTCCGGAAACGGGATATGTACGGGTACGAATTGGTAGCGGAAGTTTCCAAAGTGGTGGATGTGAACGAAGGCACCATTTATCCGCTGCTGAAGCGGCTGACCAACGAGCACTATTTTGAAACCTATCTGCGGGAATCCTCAGAAGGCCCGCCCCGAAAATACTATCACCTCACCGCAGCCGGTGTTCTGTACCGGGACGCCCTGGAAGCAGAGTGGCTGCAATTTTCCCAGCAGGTGAACGGATTTTTGCAGGAGCATGGGGCCTAGCAAACAAGAAGGAGAATGGCTATGAGCAAAGAAGAATTTTTAAAGCAGCTTCAGGAGCGGATTCGGATTCTGCAGCCGTCGGAGCAGCAGGACATTCTGGAAGAATACGCCCAGCACATCCAGATGCGGATGGAAGGGGGACTGTCCGAGGAGGAGGCCATCCGGGATTTTGGCTCGCTGGATGATCTGGCGGCGGAGATTCTGGAAGCCTATCACATCAGCCCCGACTGGCAGTCCAAGATCAAGGAGCCCAGCGCCCCGGTGAAAGAGGCCGCCATCCAGTGCGCCGGCTGGCTGGAACGGTTCTGGCACAAGTGCCAAACCGCCTGGGGCAAACTCCGGAAGTGGCTGTCCGGGCATTGGCAGAACTTGCAGCTTCGTCTGAAGAAGCAGGACGTGCCGGAGCAGCCCAAACCGGAAACGCCGCCGAAACAGCCTCGTCCCCACACTTTCTGGGGTTGGATCAAGGACATGAATCGGCGGCTATGGGGTATGATTGGTGCCCTGTTTGCCTGGGCCATCCGAGTAGCTAAGGTTCTGTGCCGGTGGGCCTGGAATGCGACACTTCTGTGCGCTGCGGTGCCCGTGGTGTGCACCGTGGGATTTTTCCTGGTCTGCACCGGTACCCTGGGAGTGCTGCTGGTGCAGGGATATCCGGCACTGGGGCTGCTTCTGGGAAGCGTGGGCATTGTGCTATGCGGCTGCGGCGTGCTGGTCTTTGCCTGCACCCTGATTTGGAAGAAACCGAACAACAACCACAAGGAGGTGGGCGACCATGCGTAAACTGCGTCTGACTGCCCTGATTTTGGTATTTGCGGGCCTGCTTATCGGCGGCGTGGGCGTCGGGATCTGCTTCGTGGAAGCCTCCAGCTTTACCTATGGGGAAGGCTCCCGGCTGAATATGACCGTGACCGACACCGTCACCCGCCGTTTTTCCCTGGACGATGAGGAAAAACTGATGGGATTTGAATTCTTTAATATGCCCACAGCCCCCAATGCGGATGTGCCCCAGGTGGAAACCGATGCCAAACTGGCACCGGGAATCGTTCAGGTGGATGTGGAATATCGGGCAGTACCGGGCTGCACCGTGGATATTTGGGCGGGCTACTATGGCGATCAGACCGCAATGATTCACGCCTCTCCCGACGCCGGAGCGGAAGCCGTTATGAATGCCAAGGATCAGATTCTGTCCGACATCAAAAATCGCCAGATTGGGGATTATCAGTGGGCGGAAATCACCGGCATCACCTTCACTGTCAATCCCACCGACCGGGACAGATTGGATCTGAGCCAGTACACGGAGTAAACCGGAATCCTGGGAGTTATTGGCGGGTGTAGATGCACTGGCCGTCCTTCCAGGTTTGCAGAACCTGAATGCTTCTCAGGTTCTCTGCCGGGATTTCCAAAGGATTTTGGCTCAGGATTACAAAATCCGCCCGTTTTCCCGGGGCCAGAGTGCCCTTGTCCTTCTCTTCAAAGTACTGATAGGCGGCGTTGACCGTTACCGCTTTCACAGCATCCAGCACGGGAATCTGTTCCTCCCGTCCCAGCACCATACCGCCCCGGGTTCGGCGGCAGCAGGCGCACCACAGCGTTTCCAGCATATCCGGCTGAATCACCGGGGCGTCCTGGTGGAAGGTGATGGGGATGCCCTGTTCCAGAGCGCTGCGGGCGGGGCTGATGCGACTGGCTCGTTCCATGCCGAAATTCTTCACATGGATATCGCCCCAGTGGTACACATGGGCTACAAAGAAGGAAATCATCGCCCCCAACGCCGCTGCCTTGGGCAGCTGGTCCAGACCCATCAGCTGGCCGTGGACAATCACCGGCCGCAAATTTTTCAACTGGGGATATTCCCCTTCCATCGCCTCCAGGCAGGACAAAAACTGCTCCGCCGCTGCATCACCGTTGCAGTGGGCCAGCAGTTGGGTTTCCTGCCTGGCTGCTTTTTCCATGGCCTGCTTTACAGCATCATCGGTCATGGTGCCGTAGCCCCGGTAGTCTCCACCGCAGGCGTAAGGCTTGCGCATCCAGGCCGTCCGGCCCTGGGGAGAGCCGTCCAGGAAGATTTTCATGCCCCCGATGCGCAGATGGCGGCTGGCTTTGCCCAGCTCCTCCTGGGCCTGGGGGTAAGTGTCCGGGTCGGGGTAGGCCACCAGATCCAGTTTCAGCAGTTTTCGGCCCAGCAGCATGTGATACAGCGGCAGCAACTCCCGGACGATCATACCATCCTGGATGGTGGTGATGCCGTAGGAAGCGTAGATGTCCTGAGCCTGGGCATAGGCCTGGAGCAGCTGCTCCGGGGGCGCCATGGGGATTTTCTTCAGGTAGGAAACAAAGGCATTTTCTTCCAGGTATCCGGTGAGCTTTCCGTCCTTGGTTTCAATCCGTCCTCCCTCCGGGGCCTGGGTCTGGGGGGTGATGTCCAGAGCTTTCAAGCCCAGACTGTTCAAAAAGCCCATATGTCCGGACCTGTGGTGAATGACCAGGGGATTTTTGGGGGCGAAGCTGTCCAGCTGTTCCAAAGTAGGGAAGGGCGGGGCTTTGTCATAGTCCCGGGCGGTGACCCACTGGCCGGGGGCGGGCTTGTTCTTTTCCAGGAACTGCCAAATCCTGCGCTGCATTTCCTCCACCGTGTCCGCTCCGTCCAGAGAAATCTGAAGCTGGGCGCTGGCCATCTGGGAGAAATGGCTGTGGGCGTCGATAAATCCGGGCATCAGGACAGCCCCGTGAAGATTCACCTCTTCGCAGCTGCCTGCCAGGGCCCGCATTTCTTCCTCTGAGCCCAGGGCCAGGATTTTGTCATCCTCCGCAACCAGGGCCTGGGCATACAGATTTTCCTCCATGGTCAGGATGCTGCCGCCATAAAACAATGTTTTCATAATCTGCACCTCACATCTTTGGTTTGATCCTTCCGCAAACCTGCCGTTTCCTCTATCTTACCCATTTTTTCCAGAATATAGAAAAACATCCCAAAAGCGCAGAAAGCTTTTGGGATGTAACTTCGTCAATCAGTCAGCGACGTAGGGCAGCAGGGCGATCTGACGGGCACGTTTGATGGCGGTGGTCAGGTCACGCTGATGCTCAGCACAGGTACCGGTGGTACGGCGGGGCAGAATCTTGCCGCGCTCGGACAGGTAACGGCGGAGCTTAGCGGTGTCCTTGTAATCGATGCTGGTCACCTTATCCACGCAGAATGCGCAAACCTTCTTGCGCTTGCGGGGACGCATACGCTGTTCGTTAGCCATGGATTTTCCCTCCTTGTAAGCGTTGTAGAAAAAGTTCAGTAAAAGTTAGAAGGGCAGCTGGGCGTCATCGTCTTCCAGCATGGCGAAATCCGATGCCGGAGCGGCTGCGGGGGCGCTGTAGCCACCGTAGTTGGGAGTAGCGGGAGCACTGCCGTAGCTGGGGGCAGAATAGGAGTTTCCATTGCTGCCGTAGCTGTTGCCGCCACCGTAAGCGTTGCCGCCGTAGGTGCTGTTGCCGCTCTCGCTGCTGCGCTTGCTGTCGCCGAAGTAGACATTGTCTGCCACGACTTCCGCAGTGCGACGCTTGTTGCCATCTTTGTCGGTCCAGCTGCGAATCTGGAGCCGACCGGAAACCACGATCATGGAGCCTTTGGTGAAATACTTGGAGACAAACTCTCCGGTCTGACGCCAGGCAACACAATCAATAAAATCGGTTTCCCGCTCGCCGCCGTCTCTGCCGCCGAAGTCCCGGTCGACAGCTACGCTGAAACTGGCAACGGCAATTCCGCTGCCGGTACGGCGGAGCTCAGGGTCACGGGTCAGACGACCCATGATAACAATGTGGTTGAGCATGGATTACTCCTCCACAGCAGTGGTCAGGCAGCGCATGACGCCTTCGGTGATCTTCATCACACGTTCCAGCTCTGCGGGGAACTCGGGCTTGGTTTCCATGTTCATCAGAACGTAGTAGCCTTCTGCCATGTCGTTGATGGGGTATGCCAGACGACGCTTGCCCCACTCATCGATGTTGGTCAGAGTACCCTCCGCCTCCACCATTGCCTTGAACTTTTCCACAAGTGCTGCAGTGCCCTCCTCGCCCAGGGTGGGGTCGATGATGTAGAGCACCTCATACTTACCGGTGATCTTAGCCATGTTGATTGCACCTCCTTTTGGACTTTTGGCCCCCGGCACCGCCGGGAGCAAGGATTTGTCCGCGCCATTGGCAGACCTGTTCATTTTATCGGAATATATGCCGATTGTCAAGTACTTTTTCCGGATTTTTCCGGTTTTTCCCCGGATGATTCCCAACCGGTGGCATCGGTTGCCGGATACCCGCTTCGACAAAAAGTGGTTGCTTTTTTTCTCTGGCTCTGCTATAATACCAGCACATGCAGGATTCGTATATCGGTAATACAACGGCTTCCCAAGCCGTGAAGGCGGGTTCGACTCCCGTATCCTGCTCCAGACAAGAAAAGGCCACCCTGCGGGGTGGCTTTTTCTTATCCTCAATAGAAGGTAACGGCGCAGGCAAACGAAGCAATAGTACCGTGGTCATAAGGGAGCATCGTATATTTATCATTGTTTCCTCTGTTTATCTATGGTATAGTTGCTGTATACACACCGAATGGAGAGGATTTTATGAATATAAGAGAAATGAATATATTTACCGCCCATTGCGATAAGTATTTTCAGCAATCGGATTGTACCATTCTCCACCCCACGGAAGACACCACCGTGCACATCGATGTGCTGGTGTATCCGCCCAACGGCAAATTCCCCTTTTGGAAATTGGTTACGATGGGTGTCAGCGACTACAAAATGCCAAAAGCCAAGCAAACATTGGGAAACCGCAACGAATATATGATGTTTATTTCCGGCCAGGAGAATCTCAGAGATCCGGACACGCTGTCTTGGTATCGTGAAAAGCTTCTGATGATTGCCACCTATTCCATGGCAACGCAAACACCGGTGTCTTACGGGCACAGTATGGAATGGGAACCAGAAGAACAGGAAAGTATTGTGGGTGCTTTTCTGGAAATGCCTCAAATCATCGAGGATGTGGGTATGCTTCGCTGCAAATTGGGTCCTTTCCGCACCTGCGTATGTTTGCAGGCTGTTTTGCTCACACGGGATGACCTGCAGATGCTTCTGTCGGTTGGCCCTCAGCAATTCAGCAGTTATCTGTACCCCGAAGACGGTCGCCCCCATTACTTAAGCCAACGCACCCGCACGGAACAGTTTTGACAATTGGCTGATTTTACACCAATCCCTATGGAAGGCTGTTACACTGTAAGCCATGTGTTTGTTAACCTTCTTTACGGGATTAGCTAGTTTCACGAAAACACACAAATAGCAAAAAGGTGGGCATTGCCCACCTTTTATTCTGTCAATCACCCATAGGTTTCCTTCTCTTATACTTACGGAATGCCCCAAAAGCGCCTTCTTTACTTCATAAATTTATCAATGGCCTGGCACAGGTCGTCAATGGCGTCCTGGTCTCCGGCAGCGACAGCATCCACCATGCAGTGGCGCATGTGGTCTTTGAGAATCACCTTGCCGGTATTATCCAGGGCCGAGCGCACTGCCGCCAGCTGGATCAGCACTTCCGAGCAGTCGTGCCCCTCCTCCACCATCCGCTTGACTTTCTCCAGATGGCCAATGGCCCGGGACAACCGGTTGATCACTGCCTTCTGATTTTCATGGACATGGTTGTGGGAATGGGCAATGCCATGGGCATGGAGATATTCATGATCCATATGGGCATGCTCGTGATGATCGGACATGAACACCACCTGCTTTCTGACAATTTTCCTGGCTATTATACCCGGATTTTCCCCTTTTGGCAAGCCCCACCGGGGGATATTTCCCGGAAAATAAATACTTTGACAGAATCGTGGCAAACGAGTATAATAGGGGAAAAACCAAAGGAGGAATTGCAATGCACATCCACGAAGATCACATTGCCGGCGGTGCTCCTCAGCACGAGCATCCTCATACCCATGAACACACCCACGAGCACACCCATGACGGTGTTGCCCATACCCATCCGCATGAGCACACCCATGAGCATGACCATGTACACCCCCATGACCACGACCATCTGCACGATCATGCCCATCCCCACGACCATTCCCATGGCTGCGAAGGTCAGTGCGCCGGCTGCCAGGTAAGCTGTGAGCACACTCCCATGGAGGAGCTGATGGCTCTGATGAAGTACATGGTGGGCCACAACGCCGCCCACGCCAAGGAACTGGCAGATCTGGCAGGCAAGCTGGAGGATGCCGGCAACCATGTGGCCTACGAGCAGGTCATGGCTGCGGTGTCTGATTTTGAAAAGGGCAATATGCGTCTGAGCGTGGTTCTGAGCAGCCTGGACGTCAAGTAAGCGAGGATAAGTCTATGTGTCTTTCTACTGTATATAAGAACAGCCTGACTCCTGAGACGGTGATGATGCGCAACGTTATGCGCATTGAGTGCAAGGATGGCATGGTCATCCTCACCGATCTGATGGAGCGCCAGATGGCCATTGAGGGCACGCTGGAAATGGCAAACCTGGTAGACGGCGTGGCCGTTGTGAAAGAGGCAGCTGTGTAACAAGCGACCTTTCCGGGCGGAGAAATCTGCCCGGAAATTCTTTTGAAAAATAAATGCAAATAATTCTCATTTTCTTCTTGACAAAGTGCAGGGTACATGCTATACTCATCTCGTAAATAAGAATCAATCACAAATCCCAAGACAGGAGGTGTCTATGGAAGGATCTACCAAGCAGTTCCGCAAACGCAACGCCATTCTCGCCTGCCTGCAGCAAACCCACGCACACCCCTCGGCGGAGATGGTTCACGAAATGCTTCAGAAGACCCATCCGGACATATCTCTTGCCACGGTGTACCGGAATCTGGCCTGGTTCAAAAGCCAGGGCATGATTCAGAGCCTGGGTACGGTCAATGGCATTGAGCGCTTCGACGCAAACACAGCGCCCCATGTCCACTTTGTCTGCACCGGCTGCAGTGCGGTCATCGATCTGCCCCAAATCGCAGTTCCCCACTCTCTGGAAGCTGACACGGAAAAATACGCCGGCTGTCGGGTCCAGGGCTGCCAGCTGACCTTCACTGGTCTGTGCGGCAGCTGCGCAAATTCCTGAAATCCCTGAAATTGAAATTACATGATTATGGAGGAAACAAGTATGAAGAAGTTTGTCTGCCCCGTCTGTGGTTACGTTTACGAAGGCGAAAGCATCCCCGAAGGCTACAAGTGCCCCGTCTGCAAGGTTGACGGCTCCAAGTTCAAGGTCATGGAGACCGACAAGCTGGCCGCTGAGCACGAGTACGGCATCTATGCCAAGACCGTGAAGAACAACCCCGACATCTCCGAAGAGGACAAGAAGTTCATCTTCGAGCAGCTGATGGCCAACTTCAACGGTGAGTGCTCCGAAGTGGGCATGTACCTGTGCATGGCTCGTATCGCCCATCGGGAAGGCTACCCCGAAATCGGCCTGTACTGGGAGAAGGCTGCCTACGAAGAGGCTGAGCACGCTGCCAAGTTCGCTGAGCTGCTGGGCGCTGACCTGGAGCCCAACATGAAGGCTACCACCAAGGACAACCTGGCATGGCGTGTTGACTGCGAGTTCGGCGCAACCCAGGGCAAGTTCGATCTGGCCGCCTGCGCCAAGAAGAACGGCCTGGATGCCATCCACGACACCGTCCACGAGATGGCTCGTGACGAAGCACGCCACGGCAAGGCACTGAAGGGCCTGCTGGAGCGCTACTTCAAGTAAGCATGATATGTGGGGCGGCTTCGGCCGCCCCCTTTTTTCCCGAAAGGAGTTTCCCATGATAACATGGAAGGAAGAGGGCTTCCTGCCGGTTGCCAAGGCGGAGAAGGAAGGGGACTACATCTGCCCCATCTGCCACAAGATCCTCCACCTGGAGGCAGGCCAGACCGTCCCCCTGTGCTGCGGCAAGCGCATGGAGCCCATGGACTAAGACGCCCGGAAGGGCAATAAGAAAAACGATGAAATAAGCTACATGTGAGGGAACTCTGAACAGAGTTCCCTCTTTTTTGCTCCTACTCTTGCATTGGATGATAACAAGAGATATAATAATCTTGATGGGAATATACAACATACATCAAAAGGAAGGACTGCCTATGAAACGAATCGCTGTATTACTGCTGGTGGTTTGTCTGCTTAGCCTCTGCTTAACCAGCTGCTATATGGATGAATCAAGTAAATACGCTCAGCTCCAAGGCACATGGCTGTCAGAACAGCATATGGACGAGAATACCAGGTTGCAAATTTTGGAGAATATAGTCTGCTGCGAAGAAGGCATCGCTGTGTGTTCCGATATTCCGTTGTCCTATTTTGATGCTTTTGAATTTAAGATGGATAGAACCTACCAAATATATTGCGATGCGAGCAGGACAAAAGCGCAAATTCAAGAATACTGCGAGAATGTTATAGATACGCTGTATCGAGAGAGATCGTCCTTGGTCAGTATCTTCGGTGATGGCGTCCAAGAGATGAACGACAGCGAGTTTTTCGAAGCATATGCGTCGCTGTATAATTTGCAGTCTAAGGATGAATTGGTCACCTTTTTTGTGGAAGCCCTATATGACTATGATAAGATGGCTGAGCCTGTGGAAGAGGGTTCCTACTGGATGGATAACCACAAGATTTATTTCAAAAACAGTGTTGAAAATAGCGAAACACATTACACTTCCTACGAAATTGATTCGGATGGTCAACTGATCTTACAGTATTCAGATGGTCCACGCACCTTTTTCCGTCCCAACTGAGATAGCAAAAATCTGCCCACCACTTTACAAGGAAATTTGGCGGCAGAGTATTTCTCCGGACACTGCTGCTATCCGGTGATTGCCGAAATCATCAAGTACGCCGAGGCCAAATGCGGGCTGGCCCTGAAAAAGGACGCATCCGTCCGGTTTGTTGAAGAAAAATACGGCAGGGAGCAATGACACTCCCTGCCGCTTTTTTAATTGCTAACAACACACTGGCCGCAGCCGTTGCTGCCCACGGCTACCAGGGTGCCGTCGGAGCGCAGGCCCAGGGTATGGTACATGCCGGCGCTGACGGCAACGATATCCGTCCAGCCGCCCACACTGCACTGACCATACTTGTTGGAACCGGTGGCAATCACCGTACCATCGGAGCGCAGCCCCACTGTATGGCTGGGACCGGCGCTGATGGCCACAATATCCTCCCAGAATTCCACATCACACTGACCGGAATCATTCCGGCCCCGGGCCACCACGCTGCCATCTTCTTTCAGACCTACCACATGGTAGTTGCCGGCACTGATGGCGGTAATGTTCGACCAGCTGTCCACATTGCGCTGACCGGCGCCGTTGCTGCCGGCGGTGAGCACCTTTCCGTCCGCCGTCAAGCCGTAGGCGGTGCGGTAGCCCATAGCCACATCCACCACATCCGTCCAGGAGGACACATCGCACTGGCCGTAAGTATTGTACCCGGCCACCACCACGGTGCCCTGGGCGGTCAGGCCAATGGTATTGTTCTCATTGGTGTCGACATCCACAATGTCCACCCAGGAACCAATGTTGTCCTTATCCCGGACTTCACCGGCCACCACTACAGTACCGTCCTCTTTCAGGCCCACCGTTCCCAGGTAGGCGGCAATCTGCCGGATGCCCCGCCACTGGTTGGGTACCCGATCGGCGCTGGCGGTACCTACGGTGCCATCCTCCCGAATCCAGGCGCTGTGGTAAGCACCGGCGGCAATTTTACCGGTTTTCCAGGGAGATTCCGGCTCCTCCAGGAGGGCAGCCTCGGTCTCTTCGGGAACCGGCTTCTCTTCCGTCTTCTCCGGAAGCACCGGGGTTTCCGAAATGGTTTCCTCCGTGGGCAAGGCCGCTTCCTCTGTGGGGAAAGTCGTTTCCTCAGTGGGCACAGGTTCCGTTTCCAAAGTGGGCGCCGTAAATTCCGTGCTTTCCGTGGCGCGAACCGGAATGGCCATACACAGGCTCCAGATCTGCAGCACTATCAGAACGGCACCGACTAGCTTCTTCATTTCCATCTCTCCGTTTTCTGTTGTTACGATATTGTTTCCGAATTGAAATATGGCTGTAAACTTCTGTAATTTCCCACATTTTCGGTGTTTCGGAAACAATTTCCGACTTGCATTATAGTAACCCCGATTCCGTTTGTCAAGAGCTGCCATCAGGATTGGGGCACAAACAGCTCCGCTATGCTGGCAAAGCGGTACCCTTCGCTTTCCCAGGTGGTCAGCAGCTCGTCCAGAATTTGTGCATTGGTCTGGGACGTAGAATGCAGAAGCAATACCGCTCCCGGGTGCATCCGGGGCAGCAGCTTGCTCAGCGCCTGCTCCCGGGTAGGCTGATCATCCTGGAGCCAGTCCACATAGGCAAGACTCCAGAACACCGTCTTATACCCCAGCTCCTGGGCCATTTTCAGGTTCTTCTCGCTGTAAATTCCCTGGGGCGGGCGGTAATATTTTTCCATGTCCTTGCCGGTGATTTCTTTGTACAGGGTTTCCAGATCCGTCAGTTCCTTGGCAAAGGCCTCCTTGTCCGACAACTTGCTCATGTCGTAGTGATGCATGGTGTGGTTGCCCACAATATGCCCTTCCTCCGCCATCCGGCGCACCAGGTCGGCGTTTTTCTCGATGTAATTGCCCACCAGGAAAAAGGCCGCAGGGGCCTGGTGCTGTTTCAGCACGTCCAGAATCTTCGCCGTGGAGCCGCACTCAAACCCGGCATCAAAGGTCAGGTAAATCACCTTTTCGCTGGTGTCCCCCAAATATGCCGCGTCATAGCGGCGCAGCTGATCCTGCCCGGCATTGCCCACAGGCGGCGTTCCCTCCTGGCGAAAACTCAGCCCCCAGGAGCCGGTGGACAGGGCGCTGGTGGCAAAGACGCTCAGCGCCACCGCCGCCGCTGCCGCAATGGAGCCCAGCAGAATCAGCAAGTCCCGTTTTCTCACAACAAATCCCCTCCTTTTGGCACATCCTATGCCCAAAGGAGGGGATCTATGCTTACTTTGCTTTTCCTTATTGTCCGCCGTGGAGGTATTTGTAATCCCAGTCCAGGTCAAACAGTTTGTTGCCCATTTCCATGGGGCAGCCGGTGTACAGATCGTCTGCCAGCTCCCGCAGAACCTCTGCCGGTTCCAGACATTCAATGTAGAATTCCGGCAGGGCTTCCTCTCCCAGCCGGATGCCCAGAATAGCCCCCACCAGAGCACCCACAGCGGCGCTGCGTCCGGAGTGGTTCACCGCAAGAATCATGGCGCTGTCAAAATCTCCCCGGCTGGCAAGGCAGGCGTACACCGCCCCGGCCAGTACCTGGGCCGCATTGCCGCATCCCAGCCGCTCCATCACGTCCACCGGCCGGAGATTGGGAGATTCGGCATAGGTGATGGCGTGGCGCACCAGGGTTGCCACCTCATAGGCCTGGCTGTACTGGTGGCCGAACTGGTCTTTCATGGCTTCCACCGCTTCCAGAATCAGGGGCTTCAGCGGTGCCTGGGGATTGCACAGCAGCTTGCTGATGATGTGGCTCAGCACTGCCCCGGACAAAAATGCCGTAGGGCTGCCATGGGTCAGGGCAACGGCTTCCGCACCCAGCCGGTCAATCTCCTCCTGGTCCATCCGATCCTCGTGGAAGAACAGACCCACGCCGATGGCGCTGGTCAGTCCTCCGGGAGAGGCAAAGCTGTTGCGCGGCGTTTCCAATGCACCCAGATTTTCCCGGCTCAGGGTATCCAGCATCCGGGTATCCATGCACCGGCGGCGGCACAGCTCCGCTCGGCGCAGCAGCCAGCAGTACGTCCGGCTGGGACGGCCCCAGGGGCGCTGAGACGCTGCCCATTCCCGGCTGCTCAGGCCGATATACTTGATAAAGGGGGCCATTTTCCCCAGCATCTGTCCCCGGGTCAGGCCGAACAGCAGACCGTTGCAGGTAAAGGCCGCCAGCTGGGTATAGGACGTTACGTCGGCATAGCCATTGACCAGGTCATAGCCCAACAGCCCGTTGGGGCCGTAATCCCGCTGAATTTCCTGCCAGCTCCGGTTGTCCACGGTGTATCCCATGGCGTCTCCCACTG
The DNA here is from genome assembly GCA_944387145.1 of uncultured Oscillospiraceae bacterium. Taxonomy (GTDB): domain Bacteria; phylum Bacillota; class Clostridia; order Oscillospirales; family Oscillospiraceae; genus Faecousia. The sequence goes on from CALXDU010000008.1 coordinate 28,435, forward strand.
CCATTCCCAGCAGGCACCCCCGGTAGGACGATTGTGCTAAGGCCATCGCTGTCCACTCCCTTCCAACGCTTTTTGTCTTATTATAGCCCCCCTGATGGGAAAAGGCAAGGAAAATATCCCCTGGTCAGGGTCGTTTGTTTACATAATCTTTTCAATGGCAGTCAGAGCCTGCTCCAGGGCTTCCTCTTTCACGCCGGAATAGTTCACCACCAGGCAGTGCCGGTCCCGGCGCTGGTCGTGGTAGTATTCGCTGAGGGCTTTCACCCGGATTCCCACATGGGAAAGTTTCTGAACCAGGTCCCCGTCCGGCAGGGCCGTGTCCACTTTGAGAAGAAAATGCAGCCCCGCATCCTGCTCCAAAATGGTCAGCTTCTGAGAAAAAGAGCAGTTTTCCAGGAGGGAAACCAGGGCGTTTCTTCGCTTTTTATAGAATTTTCGCATTCGGTTGATATGCTTTTCAAAATACCCCCGGGAAAGAAACCGGGCCAGGGTGTACTGCTCAAAGCTGGGCACCGTGCAGCTGTAAAAGCCCAAAACCTTCTGAAACTGCTCCATCAGCGCCGGGGGCAGCACCATATAGCTGATACGGATGGAGGGGGCCAGGGTTTTGGAGAAGGTGTTCATGTAGATCACCCGCTGGGCGCCGTCCAGGGTTTGCAGGGTAGGCATGGGGTGGGCGTCGAAGCGAAATTCCGAGTCGTAGTCATCTTCAATAATCCACTTGTCTTCCCCGGCCCAGTCCAGCAGTTCCATCCGGCGGCTCACCGGCGTTACCAGTCCCGTAGGGAAATGGTGAGAGGGCGAACAGTGCAGCACATCCGCCTGGGAAAGGCCCTCCGGCAATACCCCCTTGTCATCCATGGGAGCGCTGACGCAGCGCACCCCGCCGGCGGCGTAGATCTGCCGGATTTTGTCATATCCCGGCTCTTCCACCGCATAGACCTTGTCCCGGCCCAGCAGCTGAATCAGAAGATTGTACAGAAAATCCGTTCCCGCACCAATGAGAATATTCTGGGGGGAAACCTGCATCCCCCGGAAGGCCGCCAGATGGTCGGCAATGGCCTGACGCAGCTCCATCACCCCCCGGTTGGGCAGGGGCAGCAGAAGCTGGGCTCCGTAATCCAGCATCACTTCCCGCTGCAATCGGCTCCACACGGAGAAGGGAAACTGCTCCGTACCAATGCCCGTCAGATCCAGCAGAAACTCCCGTTTCTTCTCCGGCTGCTCCGGCTGAGTTGGCGGCGGGGGAGTTCGCCCTTCCACCGTCTCCACAAAATAGCCCACCTTCTCCTGGGAGCGGATGTACCCTTCCGCCAGCAGCTGGTTGTAGGCCGCTTCCACGGTGATTTTACTGACTTCCAGATTCTGGGAAAGCGCCCGCTTGGAAGGAAGCTTCGTCCCGGGCTTCAGGGTGCCTTCCAGAATATCCCGGCGGATGCACCGGTAGAGGGCTTCGTACAGGGGAACACCCGGGGATTTTTTCAGTTCGTAAGTTACCATATCACTGCCCTTTATCGACCTTCCTGGCATCCAGTTTGCCCAGAATCTGGTTGTATAACCGCTCTCCCCAGTCAAACAGCCGCTGCATGGCGAAAAATACCGTGGGGGTCATCAGCAGCAAGGTCAGCATAGCCAGCTTGGTTTCCGGGCGGCTGGCAGTCAGTTCCAGGAACTGGCCCAGCACCGTAAATACCCCCACCAGGCCCACCGCCATGGCGGCCCAGATCACCTTCCGGAACCGGTCAAAGGGTTTGCACACCTGGAACAGTACCATCATACCCACAACCCCCAAAATTCCGGCGCAGACCGTGGTGATGGAAGCCGCCGTGAGGGCAAAGACGCTCATATATGCCTGGCACACCAGCACCGCAAACACATTGGTCAGCCCGCCGGGGAAGGCCCGGCGCAGCACCCCCCGGAGAAAATGCCCCCGCACCCGGTCGTAGTTCGGCTCCATGGCCAGAAAGAAGGAGGGAATGCCGATGGTCAGGGCGGAAATCACCGTCAGGTGCATGGGCTGCAGGGGATAGGGCCAGTCGGTAAACAGCGAAATCACCGACAGGAACAAAGAAAAGATGTTCTTCACCAAAAACAATGTGGCTGCCCGCTGGATGTTGTTGATCACCCGCCGCCCCTCCGCCACAATGTCCGGCATGGCGGCAAAATCGGAATTCAGCAGCACCAGACTGGCCAGCTGGCTGGCAGCCTGAGCGCCGGAGGCCATGGCCACGGAGCAATCCGCCTGCTTCATGGCCAGCAGGTCGTTGACGCCGTCGCCGGTCATGGCAACGGTGTGTCCCTGGTTTTGCAATGCGGCAACCAGCTTCCGCTTCTGCTCCGGAGTCACCCGGCCGAATACGATGGTTTCTGCCGCCGCCCGGGCATAGTCTTCTTCCGTTTCCAGGGTGGAGGCATCCAGATAATGCTCCGCCCCTTCGATTCCCGCCTGGGCAGCTACCTGGCTGACGGTGTGAGGATCATCCCCGGAAATCACCCGGATGGATACCCCCTGCCGGGCAAAGTAAGAAAAGGTCTGTTTTGCATTTTCCCGGATGGGACTGCTGAGAATCAGCAGCGCCAGGGGCGTAACCTGCTCCGGGTCCAGGCCCTCAGGCCGGGGGTCACCATGGTAGCCTGCCACCAGCAGCACCCGGCTGCCCCGGTCGGTCCAGCTGCGAATCTGGGAGGATATGGCTTCCACCTTCCGGCCCAGAATCCGCTCCGGAGCGCCCACCACAAAGGCCCCTTCTCCTTCAAACACTGCAGCACTCCATTTTGTCTGAGGGGAGAAGGGAATCCGTTTGATTTCCTCCCAGGTGCTTTCACTGTGGAACAGCTCCCCAATGGCCCGGGCGGTGGCGTTGTCCGGTTCCTGAGCGCCGTACATGGCGCTGAGTACCGCTTCCAGATATTCCGGCTGATGGCCGGACAAGGGTACAAGATTTTCCACTTCCATGTCCGGCTGGGTGATGGTGCCGGTTTTGTCCACGCACAGCACATCCACCCGGGCCAGGGACTCAATGCAGTTCATATCCTGCACCAGCACCTTCTCCCGGCTCAGCTTTAGGGCCGAGGCCGCCATGGCAATGGAGGTCAGCAAGTACAGCCCTTCGGGAATCATCCCCACCAGGGCCGCCACGGTGCCTTCCACACTATCCCGGAAGTTCAACTGCAGCACGGCAACTTCCTGGTAAAACAGCACCAGTCCCACGGGAATCAATGCAATGCCCAGCACCAGAATCAGCTTATCCAGAGAGCGCATCATTTCGGATTTGCGGGCTTTGGGATTCTCCTTGGCTTCCCGGGACAGCTTGCTGGCGAAGGCCTCCGCCCCCACCGCCGTCAGCTGCACCCGGCCACGACCGGCCACCACAATGCTGCCGGAGCGCAGAATGTCCCCGGGCAGATGGGTAACGGCGTCGGCTTCTCCGGTAATCAGGGATTCATCCAGCCACAGTTCCCCCTGCCGGAGGATGCCATCAGCGCAGAGCTGGTCACCCTGGGAAAATTCGGCAATGTCATCCCGGACAATTTCCTCCGGGGGAACCTCCACGGGCTTACTCTCCCGGATCACCGTCACCGGACGCTCTGCCACCAGGGCCAGCTGATCCACTGCCCGTTTGGCCCGGATCTCTTGAACGATGCCGATGACGGTATTGATGGCCGCAACCATGAGAAATCCCATATTCAGTACGCTGGATCCGCTGATCACCAGCAGCGCCGCCAGCACCAGAAAAATCAGATTGAAAAAGGTAAAACAGTGGCCCCAGATGATTTCTCCGGGGGTTTTCCCGGAGTGGTGGGGCTTTCCGCTGACCAGACCGGCTTCCAGGCGCTGCGTTACCTGCTCCTGGGTAAGGCCCATTTCCGGGTCTGCGCAGATTGGCGCGATGTTCTGTCTTTGTTCCATAGCCCCATCTCCTTTGGCCTAAATTCGTTCCGGGAAGCCGTTTTCCCGCTGCCACAGCACCAGAAGGCTGCCCCGCTCCACACAAATCCGGGTAGGGTCGCCGGTAAAGTGGTTGCTGACCCCCAGAGGGAACCCGGCGGTGAGCTTTCCGTTTTTCAGGGGATAGTACAGCCCTTCCAGGGTTACGCCCGAAGCGTCGCTGCCCAGGCAGAATACGCTCACGGTTCCCCGGCACCCGGCAGGGAAGGCAATGGCTCCCTCTTTTATCACCGTGATGAGAAAATCCTTTCCCACCAGGTATCCTACCGCTCCCCGATCGGCGAGAAACTGCAACGTCTGGAAGTTTGCCACAGTATGATCCAGCCGGGAGCCGTCCACACTGCCGTAGAGCATAAACTCCCGGTATCCCAGTTCCAGTCCCCGGCGCACCGCCAGCATGGCGTCGGTATCGTCCTTCTCCACCGGGAACACATTGGCTCCGGTGGGGGTGTATCCCAGGGAGTCAAAATCCCCCAGAATTTCCTGGGGCACAATCCCCAATTTTTCCGTATGCCGCAGACCGCCGTCGGCGGCGATGACAAAGTCATCCTCTGCCAAGGGGCGGGCCAGGGCGTCAAATTCCGCAGCGCAGAAAATTACACAGCTTCCCATGTTGGTCACCTCACATTTTTTCTATTTTACCATAGGTTCTTCCAAAGGGAAAGTAGAGCAGGTGTAAACAGTTGTTGAATTTTCAAAGAAAGTACCCGGGAGGGTTTTCCTCCCGGGTAGGTAAATTTCATTGCTTTGCTCTGCCGTAGAGCCTGGTCAGCTTGTAAATCCGCTTTGCCAGGGCGTCGGAATCAAAGCCCTTTTTCGCCCGCCAGGTCCAGTTGGCGCTGGACAGGGTACCGGGGAAATTCATCCGGGCATGCTTGCCCAGTTCCAGGTAATCCTGCATCTGCACCACGCACAGCCGGGACACCGAGGACATGGCCCCCCGGATCATACCCCAGATGTACCCTTCCTCCTTGTTCAGACCCAGGTATGCCTTGGCGTAGGCCACATCCTCTTTGGATGCTTCGTCAAACCACTGCTTCAGGGTCACGTTGTCATGGGTGCCGGTGTAGCAGATGGAGTCCACCGGGTACAGGTGGGGCAGGTAGTCGCTTTCCTCCCGGGAATCGAAGGCAAATTCCATGACCTTCATGCCAGGATAGCCGGAATCCAGCTGCAGCTGCCGCACTTCCGGGGTAACATAGCCCAGATCCTCGGCGATGAAGTCCAGCTTGGGCAGGGCCTTCTGAATGGTACGGATGAAGTCCAGGCCGGGACCTTTGACCCATTTGCCGCCTCGGGCGGTTTTGTCCCCGGCGGGTACGGCCCAGTAGCTTTCAAAGCCCCGGAAATGGTCGATGCGCACCACGTCATACATTTTCGCCGCAGCTTCCAGGCGGTGAATCCACCAGCGGTAGCCGTTCTTGGCCATAGTCTTCCAGTCATAGATGGGATTGCCCCAGAGCTGACCGTCGGCGGTAAAGGAATCCGGCGGACATCCGGCAACCACCCCCGGCCGGCGGGTCTCATCCAGCTGGAACAGCTGGGGATTTGCCCACACGTCCACAGAGTCCAATGGCACATAAATGGGCACGTCACCGATGATGCGGATGCCCTTTTCATTTGCATAGCTGCGCAGGGCTTTCCACTGCCGGTCAAACTGATATTGGAGGAAATACTGCCGGGCGATGGCGTCAGACAGTTCTTTCCGCTTTTCTTCCAGGGCTTCGGGCTTGCGCAGTTTTACATCCTCGGGCCAATCCTGCCAGGGTTTCCCACCGTTTTCGTCCTTAAGGGCCATAAACAGGGCATAATCCGGCAGCCAGCTTTGGTTTTCTTCCAGGAAAGTTTCGTATTCCTCCCCCGGCACAAACCGCTGCCAAGCCAGGGCCAGCACCGCCAGCCGCTGTTCATACTGAATGCCGAAATCCACCCGATCGGCGCTCTGGCACCAGGTAATGCTGCGCAGTTCCTTCTTTTTCAGCAACCCTTCCGCCACCAGGGTATCCAGGTCAATGAGGTAAGGGTTTCCGGCGCAGGCGCCGAAGGACTGATAAGGGGAATCCCCGTAGCCGGTAGGGGTCAGGGGCAGAATCTGCCAGCAGGACTGGCCTGCCTTTTCCAGAAAATCCACAAAGTGGTAAGCCTCCTTGCCCATGGCGCCAATGCCATAGGGGCCGGGCAGGGAGGTAATGTGCATTAAAATTCCGCTTTCGCGCATGGTTTTGGTTCTCCTTGTGTAATGTCCCGAACGCTCTCCCGGCGGGCGATGACAAAGGGGACGATTTCGTGCCGGGCAGGACAGCCTTCCTCAATGGCTTCCAGCAAAATTGCCACGCTTCGCTGGGCAAGCTTGGCCGCATCCTGCACCACGGTAGCCAGCTGGGGCACCAGGAAGCTGCCCAGGGGCAGTCCGTCCACACCCATTACCGACACATCCTCCGGTACCCGCAGGCCGTGATCCCACAGCGCCCGGATGGCGCCGATGGCCATCACGTCGGCACTGGCGAAAATCGCCGTAAAGGTGCAGCCGCCATCGAGCAGAGTCTGCACTGCCCGGTAGCCGTCCTGGTAGGAATAGCGCACACCCTGGTAGTCCCGCTCCGAATCAAAGGGGATACCGTGGTGGGCAAAGGCTTGCATACAGCCCTCATAGCGCAGGCGGCTGGTATCGGACAGCTGCCGGTTGCCGCCGATGATGGCAATGCGGCTGTGGCCCATGGAAATCAGGGTATCGATGGCGCACCGGGTGGCCTGAAGATCATCGGTGGTGACACTGGACAGATTGGCAAAGGGCAGACCCGATGCATCGTGGGTCACCGCCACACAGGGCACGTCGATAGCCGCAAAATCCCGGAGGAAATTGTCGGTGTTGCCTCCCAGGAAGATGATGCCCAGAGGCTTTCGCTCCAGGCACAGCTGCACCGCCCGGGTCACCTCGTTGGAATCCTCGTCCAGGTAGTCCACCAGCAGTTGGTAGCGGGTCTGGGCGATGTGGTTTTGAATGGTCTCCACCATCTCGCCGAACAGCTCGTTGCCGATACCCTTGACCACCACCAGAATGGTGGTGGAGTGGGTCTGCTTGAGCTGCTTGGCGTTGGTGTTGAGCTGGAAGCCGCTTTCCCGGGCGGCTTCCAGAATGGCTTTTCGTGCTTTTTCGCTGACATGGGGATGGCCGTTCAAGGCCCGGGAAATGGTGCCCACGGCATAGCCGGTTTTGGCGGCCAGGTCTTTGATGGTCATGGACACACCTCTCTTTCGGGGAATAGATTGTTATCCCTTTACGGCGCCGGCTGCCACGCCCTTGATGATGTGCTTCTGGCAGAACATGTAGGCGACGATGATGGGGATGATGCTCATCATAATCACCGCCATGGTAGCGCCCAGATCCACAGTGCCGTAGCTGCCTTTCAGATACTGCACCAGGATGGGGATGGTCATATACTTGGTCCGGTCCAGAACCAGATAGGGCAGCAGATAGTCGTTCCACACCCACATCAGTTCCAGAATGCCCACGGAAATCAGGGTGGGCTTGAGCATGGGCAGCACCACGTTGAAGTAGGTGCGCAGAGGGCCGCAGCCGTCAATGGCCGCCGCTTCCTCAATTTCCAGCGGCAGTCCCTTGACAAATCCCAGGAACATAAAGATGGCCAGTCCTGCACCGAAGCCCAGGTAAACCACAGGGATGGTGAAGGGGGTGTTCAGATCCAGCTGGTCCGCGGTAAAGGTCAGGGTGAACATGACCATCTGGAAGGGGACGATCATGGAGAACAGGCACAGGTAGTAAAACACTCTGGAAATGGTGCTGTTGACCCGGGCAATGTACCAGGCAGACATGGAGCACAGCAGCAGAATCAGGGCAACGGAGACGATGGTGATAAAGAAGCTGTAAAAAGCCGCCCGGAAGAAGGGGTAGTTGCCAAAGGTCATGCCCTTGATGTAGTTGGCCCAGCCGACGAAGGATTCCGCCGTGGGCAGTGCGAAGGGCTCTAAGTTAACAAAGCTGTTTGCCTTGAAGGAGTTGATGACCACCTCAAAAATGGGAATCAGCCAGGCAATGGACAGCAGGGCAAACAAAACGGTCATGACCTTACTCAGGTTGGAATACTGGGTGGATTTTTTCATTACTGCTGCACCTCCTTACGGCGGGTAGCGGCCTGCTGGGAGATGGCCAGCACAGCCACCAGGATGAAGAATATCACAGCCTTGGCCTGGGCCACGCCGTGCCAGCTCTTATTGATATTGTAAGTAGAGTAGATGTTCAGCGCCAGCAGTTCGGTGATGTTGACCTTGGCACCGTCCTGAATCACGCTGGGCAGACCGCCGGTCAGGGCCAGGTTCTGGTCGAACATTTTGAAGGAGTTGGTCAGGGTCAGGAAAGTACAGGTGGTGATGGAGGGCATCACGTTGGGGATGATGACCTGGAACAAGGTCTGTCTGCCGGTGGCACCGTCCATCCGGGCGGCCTCCAGCATATCCTCGGAAATGGCCTGGAGTCCCGCGATGTAAATAATCATCATATAACCGATCTGCTGCCAGGCCACCAGAATCACCAGGCCCCAGAAGCCGTAGGTGCCGTTGGCGGTGAGATAGGTGCCGTAATTTTTCAGAATGCCGTCGAAGATCATGCTCCAGATGTAGCCCAGCACCACGCCGCCGATGAGGTTTGGCATAAAGAATACAGTACGGAACAGATTGGCGCCCCGCATTTTCTGGGTCAGGGCAAAGGCGATGAAGAAGGCCACCACGTTAATCAGAATGATGGACACCACTGCGAAAGCTGCCGTGTTCCAGAAGGCGTTGGCAAAGCCGGGGTCCTGAAAGGCTTTTACATAGTTGCTGAATCCCACCCACTTGGCATCTTTGGGGGTATTGAAGCTGCAGAAGGACAGGTAAATACCTTGCAGGAAGGGCCAGACAAAGCCGATGACGAATGCCAGAAACGTAGGTAAAATGAAAATGGGGGCAAACCGCCGGATGGGGCGCTGCACCAGATTGACAGAGCGTTTGCTTTTCGCCAAGATGATCTCCCTCTCTTTCATAATGGATGTGGTTTCTTGCTTTTGGGCAATGGGCAGAGGCTTGCGTCAAGTTTCTTCCCACTGTCCAAAAGCAATTTTGGGAAAGGGCGGGCAAATGCCCGCCCCTGTGATTCGATAATTAGCCGTTGACCATGTTGTACTCGATGGCCCAGCCGTCAACGAAAGCAGAGACAACCTGCTCCCAGTTGGCATCGGTGGGATCAGCAGAGTAAGCAGCCAGAGCGGTGACAACGGTAGCTCTCCAGGAGTCGACGTTGGGAGTATGGTTGAAGGCCCAAGCAACAGTATACTTGCCCTCTTCCAGCATCCGGTTGCCGTCAGCCAGGAACACATTGGTGGGTTCCGGAGCGCTCTTGAAGGGCAGAGCACCCAGGGTGTCTACCATCTTCTGGGCAGCCACTTCGTCGGTAACCAGCCAGTACAGGAAGTCCAGGGAAGCCTGCTGATCGGCCTCGGAAACCTGGGAGTTCACAGCCCAGCAGTTCTCGGTGCCGGAGCACAGGCCGGCCTCTTCTTCACCTTCCACGCCGCAGTAGATGGGGATCATAGCCAGATCTTCGCTGTTCATGCCAGCTTCCAGCAGACCTGCGTATTCCCATGTACCGTTCTGGTAGAACACAGCCTTGCCCTCGGTGAACTGAGCCTTGGACTCGTCGGCGGTGGAGGTGGACAGGGACTTGGGGTCAGCGGAGGTGTCGGTGATGTACAGGTCCCAGATGCTGCGGAAGTTGTCCATGTAAGCGCCGGTGATGGTAGCGGGCTGCTCTACCACGCCGTCATCCCGGAACTCGTAAGCCAGAGGCATGTTGGCCAGGTGGCCGGAGAAACGCCAGGAAGAGGAGCTGTCCAGACCGGAAGCGGAGAAGGCGTCAAAGCCCAGCTCTGCGCTGCGAGCATGGATGTCGTCGGCAACAGCCTTCAGGGTCTCAAAGTTGGTGATCTCCTCCAGGGAGTGACCAGCCTTCTCCAGCAGAGCGGTGTTGACGATGATGCCGAAGGACTCGTAGCAGTGGCCCATAGCCTTCAGTTCGCCGGCTTCGTTGTACAGGTTGAAGTCGTCGGTGCTCAGCTCACCGGCCAGAGCGGTGTCGGTCAGATCCAGGGCGTATTCGTCCCAGTCCTTCAGGCCGGACATGTTGCCGATGTTGAAAACGGTGGGAGCCTCAGACTTGGCCATTTCGGCGGTCAGGGTGTCGGAGTAGGTGCCGGAAGCGGCGGTGACAACCTTGACAGGCACACCGGTCTGCTCGATGTACAGGGCAGCCAGCTCCTGCAGAGCAGCGTCAGCTTCGGGCTTGAAGTTCAGATAATACACACGGCCTTCGCCGGCAGGGGTATTGGCAGCAGCCTGGGTTTCACCTGCAGCGCCAGTGGCAGCGGGAGCCTCGGTCTCGGTGGGGGTGGAACTGCCGCAGGCAGCCAGACCCAAAACCATGACCAGAGCCAACAGCATTGCAATCAGCTTTTTCATTGTTTTTCCTCCTATTTTGTCCGAACATGTCGGACCGTGAAATTTGGAAACGATTCCAATCGTTCCATGCATTGAGTATAGCGCAATCTGCATAAAAGTGCAACGGAAAAATAGCAGATTTTGAAAGTTCTGCATATTCCACAAGGAGCGATTCGGAAAATTGGTGAAAAGCGCCATCATCCAATGGCAAAAAAGAAAGCCGGAGTTTCTTTCTCCGGCTTTCTGAGTCTATTCGTTTTTGGGTTCCTGGGCTGCCTTCTGGGCGACCTGGTTTACATAAAGTTTGCTCAAATCGTGAGGGCGGAAGTTCTGCCACAGCAAAATTCCCACTGCTGCCAGGCAGCTCAGGGCTGCCAGTACCTGGCTGACCCGGAAGGGGCCCCAGTACAGGCTGTCCATCCGCAGCCCTTCAATAAAGGCCCGGCCCAGACCGTACCAGGCGGCATAGCCCAGGGCAATCTGACCGTCATAGCGCCGCTTCTTCGACAGCATGTGCAGCAGCCCCAGGCCAATCAGATTCCACACCGATTCATACAGGAAGGTAGGATGGTAATACTCCCAGCTTGCAGTGGTGGTGTTGTACAGACCCATCCGGAAGAAGGAATCGGTAGGCGCACCGAAGGCTTCCCGGTTGAAGAAGTTGCCCCACCGGCCCATGGACTGACCAATGAGAAAGCCCAGCAGCACCAGATCCAGTACTGCGGCGAATTTCAGCTTCTTCACCCGGCAGAAAATCCACATGCCCAGCACCGCTCCCAGAACGCCGCCGTAGATGGCCAGGCCGCCTTCCCAGATGTACAGAATGGAAATGGGGTTGCGGGAATAGTACTCCCAGGTAAAGGCCACATAGTAGGCCCGGGCACAGACAATGGCAAAGGGGGTGACCCACAAAACGCCGTCGAGAATGTTGTCCTCCGTCAGTCCGAACTGTTTGCTCCGGCGCATGCCGTACACCGCCGCCAGCATCAGCCCCAGGGCAATGACCAGGCCATACAGATGGATGTCCACCGGCCCCAGGGAAAGCACCTGGGGCGGGTTGATTTCAATTCCCAAGGACGGGAAGGAAATGGTGCTGTATTGACTCAGATTCATAGTCTTACCCTCCTATGGGATTGTTGGAAATGGGGTTGATGATGGACAGGCTGCACCGGTCGGCCCGGACCACCCGGCCCAGGAAATCACAGATTTCCTTCGCCTGGATATCCCGGTAGATTTCCGGGAAGCGGAAATAGTCAAAATCCGAGAAGTGGTAGGCACAGACCCGGAAGCAGGTGGCGTCGAAACTGTCCAGTCCCCGAATCCGGCGGCCCAGAGCGCTGCGCTTCATCCGCAGGAAGGCATCCTCTTCCAGTCCCTGGGCAGCAAGCTTTTCTCCCTGGGCTATAATGGCATCCCGGACGGCATGGGGATCATCGGAATCACCGGAGCACAGCAGCATGGCGCAGCCGTCGATGGTTTCAAACCCGCCGCCGAAGGACGAATCAATCAAGCCTTCCTCGTAAAGTTTCAGGTACAGTTCGGAAGATTCTCCGAACAGCGCTTCCGCTGCCAGGTCAGCAACCATTTCCTCCCGAATGGCCTGCGCGCCCTTGCCCAGGCTTTCGCACTTGAAGCCCAGACTGAACATGGGCATGGCAACTTCCATGGATAGCCGGACTTCTTCCTTGGGCCGGGTCATGTCCTCCTGCCAGGAGTACTGCTTTACTCCTGCCGGGCGGCGGTCGGTGCCCAGTACCTGCCGGGCAATTTTCGTCACCTGTTCCGGCTCCACGTCGCCGATGACGCACAGCAGCATATTCTCCGGGGTATAGAAGGCCCGGTGGCAGGTTTCCAGCACCTGGGGGGTAATTTCCCGGATGGTAGCGGAGGTTCCCAGAATGGGCACCCGGATGGGATGGGCGTGATACAGCGCCTGCATCAGATTTTCAAACACCCGGCTGTCCGGGGCGTCCTCGTTCATGCCGATTTCCTGGTCGATGATGCCCTGCTCCTTTGCCACGCTTTCTTCGGTAAAGTACGGCGTGCTGACAAATTCCAGCAGCAGCTTCAGGCAGTCGTCAAAGTGCTCGGTGCAGGAAAAATAGTAGGCCGTCATGTCATAGCTGGTAAAGGCGTTGGTCGAAGCGCCCATGGAGGCAAACTCGGCGCTGACATCCCGCTCCCCAGGCAGGTCGAAGAGTTTATGCTCCAAAAAATGGGCAACTCCCGCCGGGGCATGATATTCCTGCCCTTCCAGGGTAAACTCCCGGTGGATGGAGCCGTAATCCGTGACAAAATAGGCAATTTTCTTGGTAAATCCCTTCCGGGGAATCACCAGTACCGGCAGACCGTTTTCCAAGGTTTCCCGGTACAGGGTTTCGTCCAGCTCCGGATAATGCTCGCAAATCATTGGCTCTCTCCTTTCAGGAAGTAGGTGCTGTGCAGCTTCAGCTGCCGGGCCGCCGTCACCACGTCCTCCATGGTGACCTTGGACACGGCTTCCATATACGCCGGCACCGTCAGATTCAGAGCGCTGAGGGCGGCGCTGGCATAATAGCCTTCGATGGCTCCGGGGGAATCATGGGTGGCCCGGAGGCTGCTGAGTACCGCCTCCTTGGCAGCGGTCAGCTCGGCAGGGGTAATTTGGCCGTCCTGGCAGGCTTTCAGCTGGGAAAGGACTTCTTCCCGGGTCTGGCTTTCTTTGTCAAAGTCAATTCCGGCGGACACGGTGACGATGCCCTTGGCCCCATAGTAGGCAGAACCGATGGAATAGCACAAAGAGTGCTTTTCCCGGATGTTCACAAACAGCTTGCTGGTCATGCCCCCGCCGAAGAGGGTATTGAGCACCTGCATGGCAGGGAAGGCAGGGTCCCGGTTGGTGATGGGGGTCACAAATCCCATGCCCAGCTTGCCCTGGGATACGTCCATGGTCTCCACCACGTTGTCTCCGGGACAGGGTTGGAAGCCGGTCTGGGGAGAAAGGGGCTGCCACTGACGGGGAATCCGGGACAGCATGGGCTGCAGAAGCTGGGCCACCCGGCTGCTTTCGGCGCTGCCCACATAGAAAATTTCCAATGTGCTGCTGCAAAGAATCTGCTGGTAATGCGCATACAGCCCCTGGGGGGCGATGGCACTGACCTGCTCCGGCTCGCCCAGACGGGGCAGGCCGAAGCTGTCTTCCTTGCACAGAATCTTCAGCAGCCGGCTCATGGCGTA
>CALXDU010000009.1 GCA_944387145.1 uncultured Oscillospiraceae bacterium
CCTTGCGGGTCTGCATCAACGAGCAGGACTTTCTTTCCTTGCTTTGCCAGGGCGACGCCCAGGTTGACGCAGGTGGTGGTTTTGCCAACGCCGCCTTTCTGGTTGACGATGGCGATGATTTGTGTGTTCATTGTTTGTGGTCTCCTTCCTTGTGCTTTTTCAAAATCATGACTGCAAGGCCATATTTTGCAATGAGCAGTCCGTTGATAACCAAACGGAACATCTGGTCACTGACCAATTTCTTGTCTCCAAGTTCATCAAGCGTAACACCCCCTTGTTTGGTATAAAAGCTGATAGCAGCTCGGTACAGGATATAATCATCTAGAGAGATTCCAGTCATGGAAGCAAGCTGAAAGTCAATGCCGTTTTTGAGAAAACACTTTTCAGTACGAGAAAGCAGTGTGTCGCTGGCGGTTAGCACATACATTGCAGCATAGTATCCAGGTGTATTTCTCTTTTTCACGAATCCCAAACGATTATGCAGTAGTTTCATTCGGGTCATATGACTTCCATCTAGCCAGAAAGAATCTTGGTGATTCTGGATTAGATGTGGCAGCCGTTTTCGAACGCTTTTGTTGGGAAAGACGATGGAATAGAGGACATCGCCGTAAGAAATTGCGTTTGCTTCGATTCTTTCTGCGATATATGGACACTTTTTCTGGGCACAGCGGCCTTCCGGCAGATGCTCTGTACAATACTTGCAGTCCACGTCATCTGCGGTATAGGTAAATTTTCGAATATACATAAAATCCTCCTTAAAATGAATATGAAAAAACGGACAATCTAAACTTGTCCGACGTTTCTGTGATGCGTCTTAGCCTTTCCCTTGTGGCCCTTTTATTGTTTGTATCGGTGCTGATTCGGTGCTTTGTGCATCGTGAATGATTTCTGTTTCTCGAGAAAAGAAACAGAGCGATTATCACTCCCGAAGAATGATCGGAAGTTCATAACCGCTCTATATGCATATCCACAGTCTTGGCCAATATAGACAGCACTCCGAAAGACGGAGTGCCTGTCTACACCTTGGTGTTTCCTGTGATGATTTACTTAGAAATGTAGTAGCTACGTAGAATATCTTTTAATGTTCGCATGTTTTCCAACAGGATCTGCCGTTCATTTGCGGAACAGTCGAAAAGAATATCCAATTCACTGGAATTAATAGAATTGCCAGCCACAAGAAGATTGTTTGCAAGAAGTTCGTCTGCTGAGACATTCAAAGCGTTTGCAATGTTGATAAAGGACTCCATACTAGGAATTCTTTCTCCACGCTCTAAATAGCTGATATAAACCCGACTTACTTTGGCCAGATCTGCAAGTTCTTCTTGCGAAAGTTTGTTTCTTATTCTGTGATATTTTACCCTGGATCCGATACTTTCAATGTCGATCACTGAGACCTTTACCTCCTTATTCTAAACACCAAGGTGATCGACTGCATCGGTTCCTTCAAATGGTTCCCATATGTTAGCACAAAGAAGATTGCAAGGCTGCATATAGTTTGATGTTCCCTGGTATATTGCATCCTTAAACAAAATGTAACCGGAAGTTACAGCCTTTGGAAAATGTAACCTACAGTTTGTGGAGTAATTGCAAGATTGCAATTATCATAATTACATCATGTTTCGAAGTAAGAATTTTTGGCGTACTCGGAGAGGAGTATCTGAATGTTCGATATGTGCGATGGGAAGCTTAGATTATATTCAGGAGTCACTGAGACAGCTGTTGACTGGTTTTGGTATCCCTTTATCCCCTACGGGAAACTGACCTTGCTTCAAGGTGATCCTGGATGTGGAAAGTCAACTTTGATGATGAACCTTATTGCAGCGGCGTCCACCGGTAACTGTTTGCCAGATGGGAAAAAACATAAAAAGCCACTTCATGTGATTTATCAGTGCTCGGAGGATGGAATCAGTGACACCATTAAGCCCCGCCTTCTAGCAGCTGGTGCCGATTGCAATAATGTAGCTTTCCTGGATGAGGAGACGGACTGGATTACGTTGAATGACGAGAGAATTCGTAGAGCTATTGCGGATTTTAACGCAAAACTTCTCGTAATTGATCCTGTTCAAGCGTATCTGGGAGAGACAGATATAGCCAGTGCAACAGCTATGCGGAAAGTTCTTCGCCAATTAGCATCTTGGGCTTCCATGTATGATTGCGCTGTTATATTGATCGGGCATCTTAATAAGAAATACAGTTCCAAAGACTTGTATCGCGGCCTTGGTAGCATTGATCTTGTTGCAGCGGCAAGAAGTGTGATGCATATTGAACGCCTACCTGAAGATGAGGATATTGCAGTCATCCATCATGTCAAAAGCAGTTTGGCCGCGAAAGGTAAGGATGCGTACTTCACACTTGATGTCAATCAGCAAATGGAATGGTTAGATCAACCTTACGAGATACAATCGGATAAATCTACAAAACGGATGATTGCAACGAATATTCTTAAAATGCGGTTGTCAAATGGACCGGCGAAGGCGACAGATGTCATTGAAGAACTAAAAAATGAGGGGATTGGAGAAAGAACCATTCATCAGGTAAAAAAGCAGTTGGAGATCCGCTCGGTCAAACGGGATGCTGCGTGGTACTGGCTCCAGCCGGAATTAGAAAAGAGTAGTGGAAGGTGAGTACATGTCGAGGTATCAGGCAAAGGAAGAGCTTCGCCAGGTATATCAGAGAGAAGAAAAACGATATCAAGCGTATATCCCAGCCAAACCGAAAGTGAATCTATATGGAGAAGAACATGTTTTTCGTGTATGCGCCTACTGCCGGGTTTCCACGGAAAACGACGAACAATTATCTTCTTTCGAGCTACAGCAGTCACACTACAAGCAGTTGGTGACGGATCATCCCAATTGGGAGCTGAAGCACATATATGCTGACGAGGGTATTTCCGGCACATCTTTGAAAAATCGAGATCAATTTAATGAGATGATTGCCGCATGCAAACGAGGAGAATACGATCTTATTGTTACGAAGAGTGTTTCGCGCTTTGCGAGAAATTTGGTTGATTGCATTTCTCTTATTCGTATGCTAAAGGGTCAAGTTCCGCCAGTCGGAGTCTTTTTTGAAACGGACAATCTCTATACGCTTGCCGAGAACACAGAGTTTATGCTCTCTTTTCTCGCCACATTCGCCCAAGAGGAGTCTGTGAAAAAGAGTGAAGCAATGAACTGGTCTTTGCAGCAGCGATTTAAAGATGGAAAATTGCTTACTCCTGCGCCGCTTGGGTATGATCGACAGAAGGATGTTACTGGTAGGTATATCAAGTATGCCCCACTGGTTGTAAACGAATTTGAAGCAAAGATTGTCTCATTCATATATGACGCCTATCTTTCGGGATGGGCAATGGAGCAGATTGCTGCGTTTTTAAAAGATGTGGGAGTGGAAACAAAATCAGGTGGAACGAACTGGAATGCTGGTTCCATTGGGTACATTCTTACAAATGAACGGTACTGTGGGAATATCCTCACCTGGAAAACCTTCACTGCAGATTTATATGAGCATAAGCATCGTAAAAATCGACAGGATAGAGACCAGTACTTATATACTGGAAAACATGCTGCCATTATTTCAGAGAAGAAATTTGAAGACGTGCAGATTTTGATGGAGAACAGGAAGCACCATATACGCGGCGGCTTGCCCGTTATGCATGTGATTGACGAGGGCATCTTTCGGGGGTTTATCCCGATCAATCACCACTGGGTTAATGACGACCCCGGAACGTATTACGACATTTCTAACAGTATTCGTCAGCAGTGCAATAAAATAAAACGGATTGAAAAATCGGCGTTCAGTGCATTTGATTTGCAGGGTTATCAAGTGGTCAGAGGGCAGTTTCTCCAAATCCGTTATGAGGGACCAACGCTGAGTATCTACAAAGAGAGAATTGCGTTCAATAAATTCTGTATGCAGAAATTTGATAGCGTTGCTTATATTCAGCTGCTTCTCCATCCTGCGGAAAGAAAACTGGCAATTCGCCCATGCAAGGCATCGGATGCTCACAGTATCCGATGGAGGCCAGATCCAGAAAAACCGCTGTACAGCAAAACGCTGAATTGCCAGCATTTTGGAAATGCGCTCTACTCAATTATGAAGTGGAATCCAGACTACATTTACAAGGTGCGTGGGACATGGGCAAGCCGCCGAGGAGAGCAGATTATTGTGTTCAATTTACCAAATGCCGTTCCTGCTATTCTGGTTCCATTAGAAGATGAGGATGCAAAGCAGAGAAGACAAGTTGCTCTCTATCCGGAGGAATGGGAAAACGATTTCGGTGAGGAGTTTTACGAACACACTGTGGAGAATGGCTTTTATTACATTGCACCAAATACCGAATGGCACTCTCAGGCCAAGAGCATTGTGGCTCCAGGCATCAAGCAATATTTGGTTCCAAATCAGGAACAATTGCAAATGACAATTGAAGATCTTTTGAGAGGAACGAACAGAACAGATGGAAACAAAGGAAACTGAACACTATTTCTCAAACAGCACCATCCTTCAAGAGAATGGTGACGATACAGAGGAACTCATTAACCTGGCAGGATACCAGGTAACAAAAGCAGAGCTGTTTGCACACACACGAGAGCCAGCCATTACAATCTGGGATAGCAGAATCAAGTTTAACATGGCATGTCTGCGAAGGTTTCCTGGAGTTACACATATTCAAATACTTATTCATCCCGAGCAGAAACGCCTGATTATTCGCCCTTGTGAACCGGATGCACCGGACTCGCTCCGATGGGCACGGGGAGGTGGTGAAAAGGAACTGTCTAATCGGGATCTTCTCTGCAAAATATTTGCAGCAAAGGTTTTTGATTTGATGGGTTGGAATCCGAAATATCGATACAAGATGATGGGCAAACCAGCTGTTTGCGACTCTGAAATGTTGTTTCTATTTAAACTGACAGATTTCGAATTATTTGTAACTGGAACAAAATCAAAGTCCTACCTCCCGGAAGATTGGAGAAATTATTTCGGTGTTCCCGTTGAAGAACACGAAGACTCATACAAGATAAACCTAGCAGATGGATATATCACAACAAAATAAGTCTTTGGAGGAAGTTTTCTATGAATCAATTCGATCCCATTGAAGAAATGAGCCTGGATGGATTCCAGATTGTGAATGCAAATATGTTTGCTCACTCACCGAAGAGGAATGATGTTACGTGTACAATATGGCCTACCAGAATCTCTTTCAATAAGCTGGCACTTGAGAAGTTGCACTTCTGTGAATACATAAAGCTCCATGTGAACCCCAAAACAAAGTGTATTCTGGTAATGCCCGTTTCTTCTTCTGACAAGGACAGTATCCGTTGGATAAAAGGAGAAAAGGAAAGGTTTGTCAGAAACATGGAGTCGAAAATTTTTGGAGGTCAGCTGTACAAATCCTGGGGGCTTGATCCGGAATGCAATTATCGAGCCAGTGGACATTTGGTAACCGCCAATCAGAAAGTAATGCTACTGTTTGACTTCAACCAGGCGGAATTGTGGAAGGGAAGGAAACCTGAAGAGCATTATGAATGAGGTATTCCTATCATTTTATCTGAAAGCAAACAGAATCCATGTGTTTACAGATGCCTTAAGGGGGATTGGTAGCCCCGCCAATATCTGCTTCTTGCTGGATGAGAAGGGAAACACATTGATTCTGCAACCATATCCAAGAAAGGATTTTCACTCTCATCGTGTTCCTATGGATGTCTACAGGGGGAAAAAGCGCATGGAGGTGAGTAGCTGGAAATTGTGTGCAATGATTGCAGACATACGGCAGTGGAACAGAAAAATATCCTACCGGGTACCGGGGACGGCTATGCAGCGACAGCAAATTTGCGTTTTTTATCTCGATCAGGCAAAGCCTATCAAACCAGAGTAAACAAATCTATCACCAATTAATGCGATATTGCCTCCACATCTCTACTATAACTATATCACCATATATGGGGATATAATGTTATAAAAAAAGAGGTGATTTCGTGGATATCCTGAGCCGTCTTGTTGAATTGCAGAAGCAACGCGGCTGGTCTGACTACAAGATCGCCAAGGAAGCAGGTTTATCTCCGAATACCGTATCCAATATCTATAGGCGGAATAATGTCCCGAATCTTGTGACATTGGAAGCGATTTGCAAAGCTTTTGGTATTACGTTGTCGCAGTTTTTTGCAGAAGAGAATCTAGTGGAACTTACACTGGAGCAGCGACAACTTTTTGAGAAGTGGACAACCTTGACTCCAGACCAGAAAGCTGCAATATGGCAAATCCTGAAAACATATGAATAGGGGTGTTCGCCCTTGATCTTGGCTTGGTATATCGCAGAATAAAGTGATAGTTGTCTCCAAATTATATCATAGTGTGAAAATGCAATCAAGGAATCTTTCTATAAGGTATAGCCGGGATCAGACTGTATCCCGGCTATACATATCACTTTGAAATTTGGTTATTTGCGAGAGAAGCATGAAGGAAAGGGAGAAGTGGGCCCTCGACAGGGCAGACGTAAAAATTATGGGATCTTTGATTTGAGCTTTAGGCGATATTCTGCATAGTGTGGACTTAGGATATAGTTGATGACACTCACTTTAGGAATGAGGTAGGTGCCTCTAATCAAAAAGTGCTGGACTTGATTCTGCTGCATCAATTTCCTTGCCTGGACATCACCCATCCCACCCATCATCTTTCGGAACTGTGTAAGGTTTACAAGATCAGGATAGTCAGCAAAATACTGCTCGTAATACTTTCGCTTTTTCATTGAAATAGCCCTTTCGGATTATATAGATTTGTCAATGAAGATGGGCTATTTTCAGATTGTTTTGAACAGGGGACCGGATATCCCCCGTGCGTATTTTTAAGGGCATCCCTCCAACATCCCTCCAACTTTCCGAAAAACGATCCAAAACATTAAAAGATGATTTTGAAACGCGTGTTTTGAAAAGAAAGAAAAAAGTTGATAAATTCTTGCTGTTGTTGGATAGTTGGAAAAATACGAGGTTTTAAATATTTGGTTTTTCTGATAAAATATTCCGCTAAATTCCCTTAAAATACCAACATTTCCGAATAGAATTGAAAACTTAAAATCCCCCGGTAGCGATACTGTACGGGTTCGAGTCCCGTCAGCGGCACCAAAAATCCCGAATGCGAATGCGTTCGGGATTTTTACTTATTCACTATTCACTATTCACTCTTCACTCTTCACGAAATCCAACTGCCTACCCGGGATTTTTGTAGTGAATAGGTAATAGTGAAGAGTGAAGAAGTAAGGTGTGCCGCAAGGCGGCACGGATTTTATATTGGTTAACCAAAGTTAACCAATGGAAAACTGCCAGTTTGGTTTCCCGCCGAACTGGCGGCTTGCTGGAATTTTATGCCTATTGCCGATTGACTATTTCCTAGACAGGACAACGCTTGCTTTTTTAACAATTCAAGAGTAGAATGAAAAAGAACGTTTTAGGTGCTTGTGTGAAAACGAGGTGACACTCTCATGAAAAAAGTAGTGTATTCCGGAATTGACAATCTTCCCCGGGGGAAAGCTTCTGACCACCTGACCCAGGGCTGCCTGGTGCTGGAAGGCGGCGCCTTTCGGGGGGTCTATACCTCCGGCGTGCTGGATGCGCTGATGGAGGCGGATATCAACATTGCCTGTACCATCGGTGTCTCTGCCGGGGCTATGAACGGCATGAACTATACTGCCGGTCAGATCGGCCGCTCCGGGCGCATCAACCTGACCTACCGGCATGACCCACGGTATGTGGGATTGAAGGCCATCCAGGCAAACCGGGGCATTATTGGCTTTGATTTCCTGATGGATGGGGTGGAAACCTGGGAGCCTTTCGACTGGGACGCCTTTAACCGGCCCGAGCGGCGGTTTGTGGCGGTGGCTACCAACTGCCTGACCGGCCAGACGGAATATTTTGAAAAGGGAACCGGCGTGGATATCCGCAAGGCGGTGCAGGCCTCGGCTTCCATGCCCTATGTGTCCGAACCGGTGGACGTGGACGGCATTCCCTGCCTGGACGGGGGCTGCTCGGTGAAGATTCCCCTGCGCTGGGCCATGGATCAGGGATTTGAAAAAATCGTGGTGGTGCGCACCCGGCCCAGCGGATTCCGCAGCAAGGTGAAGGAGCGGTCAAAGCACCTGGCCCAGCGGGTTTACCGGGGATATCCTGCCTTTGCCGAAGTTCTGGGCGGCACTGCCCAGCGGTATAACCAACTGTGCGGAGAGCTGGAACTGCTGCGCCGCTCCGGCAGAGTGTTTGTCATCAGCCCCTCTTCTCACGTTACCGTATCCCGATTGGAAAAGGATATGGAAAAACTGGGAGCCTTCTATTACCTGGGCTACAACGATGGGAAGAGTCAGCTGGATGCCCTGAAGGCTTACCTGGAAGCCTAAAAAAACACAGCCGCAGAATCCATAGGATTCTGCGGCATTTACAGTGGTTGCACCGTTATAGTTTTAATGCTACAATGAAAAATAAAAAGAAACGAGGGGAATCTATGGAAAAACCCTGGATTGTGGTGCGGGGTGCGGGAGATTTGGCCACCGGCGTGATTGTCCGGCTGGTGCGCTGTGGCTTCCGGGTCTGTGCTCTGGAATGTGGAAATCCTTCCGCCATCCGCCGGAAAGCGGCTTTCTGCGAAGCGGTCTGGCAGGGAAGCATGGAAGTGGAGGGCCTGACCTGCGTACGGATTGCCCGCCCTGAGGAAGCGGACGCAATTTGGCAGCAGGGGAAGATTCCGCTGCTGGTGGACGAAACCGGAGCAGCAATTTCTGCTTTGCAGGCCGCCGCTGTGGTGGACGCCATCATCGCCAAGAAAAACCTGGGGACCAACCGGAAAATGACCCCCATCACCGTGGGTCTTGGCCCGGGATTTACCGCCGGGGAGGATGTGGACGCGGTGGTGGAAACCATGCGGGGACATCATCTGGGCCGGGTGATTCTGGAAGGCAGCGCCATTGCCAATACCGGTATCCCGGGAAACATCGGCGGATTTACTTCCCAGCGGGTCATCCACGCTCCGGACAGCGGAAAGATGACCTTCGTGACGGATGAAGCTGGGAAGACCATTGATATCGGGGCCGTGGTAAAGGAAGGCCAGATCATTGCCCGGGTGGGGCAAACCCCGGTCTGCGCAACTCTCACCGGAGTCCTCCGGGGCCTGATCCGGGAAGGATTCCCGGTTACCAAAGGACTGAAAATTGCGGATATCGATCCCCGGCTGGAGCAGGTGGCCTTCTGCGATACGGTGTCGGACAAGGCCCGCAGCATTGGCGGCGGTGTGGTGGAAGCTCTGCTGTTCCTGGCAGGGAAGGAGCACATTCAGCTGCTGTGAAGGTGCCCCAGAACCCAAGGGGCCAGAAAGGAAGCGTCCTCTTTCAGACTGCCAATCCGGCAGCGCAGTCCTTCTTGTTCCAGCGTCCGGACAACCTCCCGGGCAGCGGCAAGCTGCGAAGGCCCTTCCGCCTGATTAAGTAGCACAAGGCAATTCTCCGGCGGCAGGCCGGAAACTTGCAGAGCCTCCCGGGCGCAGAAAAGCAGCACTTCGGCGGATACCGGAGTTTCTTCCGTCCATCCTGGACACAGCTGCCAGCGATGCACCGCCTGGGAAACCGGCTGCCCCAGGGCGGACAGCCCCAGCACAATCAAACACAGGTCACACCCGGCAGGAATTACCGGCTCTCCCTCTTGGTGGAGTTTCAGCGGGTGCTGCCGGGAACCGTCGGCTTCACATAGGGTGATGTCGGCCCAGCTGCGGCCCAGGGAAAACAAATCCTCCGGCAATCCGGACAGTTTGCCTGCCTTTGCAGCCGTTCCGGCGCAGACGATTCCGGGCAGGGACAGCGCAGCTTGCAGATGCTGCGCATCTGGATTGATCAGCAGCTCCTGGGCTTCGGTTATGGGATAGATATGGGTGGTGGTGGTAACCAGCACCCGTTGACTGGAGCAGGCTTTTGCCAGAGTCAGCATGGCGGTGGTTTTGCCGCCGCTGCCGACGATGGCGATGCACGGTGACGGTTTCATGGCGCCTCCTGAAAGAAGAAATCCTTTTCTGTAGCATACTCGGATTCCATCAATCGGTCAAGGTTTTGTTCTGCTTTTGCCTGAGAAAAATCAGACGGAGGGAAACAATCCTTGACCTTTTTCAAAGAAAGCGTTATTCTTATAGAAAAACAACGAATAGGGAGAAGGATATGGAACCATCCATTGTGTTTTGCCGGGGCGGCGGCTGCACCGCCAAACTGGGAGCGGGGGTTTTGAGCCATGTGCTGGAAAAACTGCCCAAGGGACCGCCGGACGAAAATCTGCTCATCGGCTACGACAGCCGGGACGATGCGGCGGTATATAAACTGACCGATGACCTGGCGGTTGTCCAGACATTGGATTTTTTCCCACCCATGGTGGATGATCCCTATCTGTTCGGGCAGATTGCGGCGACCAATGCCCTCAGCGATATCTACGCCATGGGCGGCGAGGTGAAAACCGCGCTGAACATCGTCTGCTTCCCGGAAACCATGGATCTGAACATTCTGGGGCGGATTCTCCAGGGGGGCAGCGAGAAGGTAATCGAAGCCGGGGGCATTCTGGCAGGAGGTCACTCCATTGCCGACGACAGCGTCAAATACGGCCTGTCCGTCACGGGAATCGTCCATCCGGAGAAAATTTATCCCAACAATGCCTGCCAGCCGGGGGATGCCCTGATTCTGACGAAGAAGCTGGGGGTGGGGATTATCTGCACCGCGGGTCGGGTGGGCCAGGCCAGCCCGGAAGCCATGGATGCCGCCATTGCTTCCATGACTACCCTGAACAAACGGGCGTCCCAGATTTGCCGGGAATTTCCCGTTCATGCCTGTACCGATGTGACCGGCTTCGGCTTGATCGGACACCTGTTGGAAATGCTGGACGGACGGTATTCTGCCAGAATTTACGCAGACCGGGTGCCGGTATTTTCCCAGGCGCTGGAATATGCCGACGAATTTTTGCTGACGGCGGCAGCCCAGCGAAACCGCAACCATGCAGGAGAGGCTGTCCGGTTTGAGAACGTGCCTTTTGCCATGGAAGAAATCCTGTTTGATCCCCAGACCTCCGGCGGCCTGCTGATCGCCCTGCCCAAGGAAAGCGCCCCGGCTCTGGAAGAGAAGCTTCAAGAAGCCGGACTGCCTGCCGCCATTGTGGGAACCATTACCGAAAAATCCCAGGAAGCAATCCTGGTAACCAAATAAAAGAGAGGAAAGACTTATGATTCATGTCAACGCCATGGGGGATGCCTGCCCCATTCCGGTGGTCAAAACCAAAAACGCTATTGCCCAGCTGGGCGGCCCCGGCTCGGTGGAAACTTTGGTGGATAACGAAATTGCCGTACAGAACCTGACGAAAATGGCCAATCAGAAAGGCTATGCCGTCCGCTCGGAAAAGCTGGAACCGGGAAAATTCCGGGTGGTCATGACTGTTGGGGAGCCGGCCGAAGCGGAAACTGTCGCTGAGGAAGAAGCCTGTCTGGTTGTACCGGGAAGTAAGCAGAAAAATACAGTGGTGGTTCTTTCTGCTTCCACCATGGGAACGGGCAGTGACGAACTGGGTACGGCGCTGATGAAAGGGTTTGTCTATGCCCTGTGCCAGCAGGACACCCTGCCCAGCACAGTACTGCTCTACAACGGCGGCGCGGCGCTATCCTGTGAAGGCTCTGCCAGCCTGGAGGACCTCAAATCCCTGGAAGCCCAGGGGGTGGAGATTCTCACCTGCGGTACCTGCCTGAATTACTACGGCCTGACGGAGAAGCTCCGGGTGGGCCAGGTCACCAACATGTACGCCATTGCCGAAAAGATGATGCTGGCAGACTGCATCGTAAGACCCTGAGGGGGCCTATGAGACAGAAAAAACCGGCGCTGGTGATTACCTTTTCTTCCACCACCGCCGCAATTCGGATGGAAGCTTTCTGCCTGGAACATAACCTTCCCGGACGGATGATTCCCGTGCCCCGGGAGATTACCGCCGGATGCGGTCTTGCCTGGAAAGCGCCGACGGATGCTCAGGAGCAGCTGACCCAGAGCATGACCCAGGCCGGAATCCAATGGGAGGATCTGCGGATTCTGGAGCTTTGAAAATAGGGGAAAAACAATGATTTATCTGGACAATGCCGCCACAACCATACAAAAACCGCCCCAGGTCATTCAGGCGGTTGCCGAGGCTATGCAGACCCTGGGCAATGCCTCCCGGGGCGCCCACTCGGGAGCGCTGCAGGCAGACCGGGTGATTTGGATTGCCCGGTGTAAGGTTGCCGCACTTTTCGGGTTTTCCCACCCGGAGCGGGTGGTGTTTGCCGCCAATGCCACCGAAGCGCTGAATATTGCCATCAATGGTCTGTTCCAGCCCGGAGACCACGGGATTTCCTCTGACTTAGAGCACAATTCCGTACTGCGTCCACTGTACCGTCTGGAAGATCAGGGGGTGATTTCCCTGGACTTCCTTCCCGCCGATGCCCTGGGCAATCCGGACTACAAGTGCCTGGAATCTCTGCTCCGGCCCAATACCCGGGCCATTGTCATGACTCATGCTTCCAATCTCACGGGCAATCTGGTGGACTTGGAGCGGGTGGGGAAATTCGCCAAAGCCCACGGCTTGCTCCTGGTGGCAGATGTATCCCAGACAGCGGGAAGCATCCCGATTTTTATGGAGGAGTGGGGCATTGATGTCCTGTGCTTTACCGGGCATAAGGGGCTGATGGGCCCCCAAGGCACCGGAGGACTGTGCGTTGCCCCGGGAGTGGAACTGCGGCCCTGGAAGGTGGGCGGCTCCGGCTTTCATTCCTACAGCCGCACCCACCCGGAAGAATATCCCACCCATTTGGAAGCGGGAACCCTGAACGGCCACGGCATTGCCGGACTGTCCGCTGCCCTGGATTTTTTGCAGGAGGTGGGAGTTGATGCCATCGGCGAAAAAGAAAACCGGCTGCTGGGCCGTTTCCTGGAGGGAGTCAGACAGATTCCCGGCATCCGGTTGTACGGGGACTTTTCTCAGCCCCGGCGGTGTGCCATTGCAGCGCTGAATCTGAAAGATGTGGATTCCGCTGCGGTGGCGGATGCGCTGATGGAGGACTATGGCATTGCGGTTCGCTCTGGCGCTCACTGCGCCCCCAGGATGCACCGGGCCTTGGGAACGGAATCCCAGGGGGCTGTCCGGTTCAGCTTTTCCTGGTTCAATACGGAGAAGGAAGTGGATGCCGCTATCCAGGCGTTGCAGAAACTTGCTCAGGAATAACAGCAAAATGCCCGCAGACCTTCGTACAAAAAGGTCTGCGGGCATATTTTTCTGGTCAAACTTCAAATTGCAGCTGTGCTTCCGCTGCTGCGGAAGGGTCTTCTTCCACCGTGGCAAATTGGGTTTCCTGGAAGGTGATCTTGTCCTTGTTGGGATAGCGGCCCATGGACTTTCTGCGCACCAGTTCGGTGTGCAGGAGAACAGATCCCAGAGGGAAGCCGTCCATCAATGCTTTTAAGGTCAGAAAACCGCTGCGTCCCAGCTGCATCCGGTCCACCCGCACCGAGGCAAGAGGCGGGACAGTGTAGGCGCAGAAGGGAGAGTCGTCAAAGCCCACGATGCTCACATCCTGGGGCACCTGCAGTCCCAGTTCCTGGCAGTGAATCATCACCGCATGGGCCAGCCGATCCTGACTGCAAACAATGGCGGTGACTCCTTCCTCCAGCAGCCGGGGCAGATGCTTGTCGATGCACTCACTGGTATGGCTGGAGCGGCCTGCCAGACGGGAGTTGCTGGGCAGGGCACACTTGCGCAAGGCCCGGAAGAAGGAAAAATACCGGATTTGGTTGACATAAGAATTTAGATCGCCGCTGAGATAGCCGATTTTCTTGTGCCCCAGCTTTTGCAGGCAGGTAACCACCTGATACATGGCTTCCTCATTGTCCCCACCCAGCTGGGCAACCCGGGGATTGCCGGGAACGGGGATATCCCACACCACCGCCGGATACCGGCAGCTCTGAAAATCCTGAAGCCAGGGATCTCCCGGGGCCAGCCCCAGAAACAGGGCACCGGCATATCCCCGCTCCTGCATATAGGCATCGTACATCACCTGAGCCTGCATCAGCGGGTCCAGGGGAATCACGTCAATCTGGTAGCCGCTGCTTTCCGCCATCTGCCGGAATCCGGCGATGATGGACCAGACATAGTCGTTGGGGGAGGTGTAGGCCATGTTTTCCAGGAACAGGGCGATTTTTCCGGAATCGGAGGGAGAAACCTGAATATAACCCACCTCCCGGGCAACCTGATACACAGCTTCCCGGGTGGCGCTGCTGACGTCAGCGGCATCGTTCAGGGCTTTGCAGACGGTACTTTTGGAAATGCCCAGGCGCCGGGCGATATCTTCCATGGTTGCCATGGGGGTTCCTCCAATCTTCCAATCATATAGTATCATTATAGTGGATATTGTGGAAAAAAGCAAATGACATTTTGCGCTGGGTATGTTATGATACACCAAGAAAAAACAGGGAGGAACGATCTTATGAGCAGAGCGGACGAACTTTACAAAAAGACCTGTCTGGACATTCTGGAAAACGGCTTTTCCGATGAGAATTTGGAAGTCCGTCCCCACTGGCCGGACGGCACCCCGGCCCACACCATCAAAAAATTCGGCGTGGTGAACCGGTACAACCTGGCGGAAGAATTTCCCATTATGACCCTGCGCCGGACTTACTGGAAAAGCGCCGTGGACGAGCTGCTGTGGATCTGGCAGAAGAAATCCAACCGGATCTGCGACCTGGGCAGCCATGTCTGGGACGAGTGGGCAGGCCCCGACGGTACCATCGGCAAGGCTTACGGCTACCAGCTGGGAAAGAAGCACCAGTACAAAGAGGGCATGTTTGACCAAGTGGACCGGGTGCTGTATGACCTGAAGCACAACCCGGCTTCCCGGCGGATTCTGACCAACATCTATAACTTTGAAGACCTGCACGAGATGAACCTGTACCCCTGCGCCTACTCCATGACCTTCAATGTCACCGGCGACACCCTGAACGCCATTTTGAACCAGCGCTCTCAGGACATGCTCACCGCCAACAACTGGAACGTGGTGCAGTACGCTGTGCTGACCCACATGATGGCCCAGGTTTCCGGGCTGAAGGTGGGAGAACTGGTGCATGTGATTGCCGACTGCCATATCTACGACCGGCACATCCCGGCGGTGAAGGCCATGCTGGAAAAGGAAGGCTACCCGGCTCCGAAATTCTCCATGGATGAAAGCATTACCGATTTCTACGCCTTTACCAAGGACAGTTTCCGGATGGAAAATTACCAGTACCACCCCTTTGATTTTGAAATTCCCATGGCGATTTGAGGAAAAGCGTATGGAACTGATTGTAGCGGTATATGACGATTGGGGCATCGGTCGGGACGGAACCCAGCCCATTGCCTTGTCTGCGGACCGAAAATTCTTCCGGGAAACCACCCGGGGAGCCATGGTGATTGTGGGGCGGCGCACCATCCAGGATTTTCCCGGACAGAAGCCCCTGCCTGGTCGGGTCAATGTGGCCCTGAGCCGCAGCTGCCAGGAAATTCCGGGCTTTACAGTTTGCCAGACCCCGGAGCAGGCACTGGAACTGGCCCGCAGTGCCGGACGGGCCATGGTTATCGGCGGCGGCAGCGTTTACCGGCAGATGCTGCCTTACTGCGACAGCGCCTATGTGACAAAGGTGCATGTTTGCCCGCCTTCCGATACCTTTTTCCCCAACCTGGATCAGAACCCTCAGTGGGATCTGCCCCAGACCATCCAATCCGGTGAGGAAAACGGCATTGCCTATGAAATGCTCCTCTACCGGAGAAAACCCCAAGAATAAGGAGAATTTTTATGAAATATCTCATTTCCCTGCTGCTGACTGCGCTGATGCTTACCGGCTGCGGCGGCAGCCAAAGCGGCGGCTACCGCCAGATTACCCAGGAAGAAGCGGCGAAGAAGATGGAAAGCGGGGATGATTACATCCTGCTGGATGTGCGCACCACCGAAGAATTTGCCCAGGGCCATATCCCTGGCGCCATCTGCATCCCCAACGAAACCATCGGCACTGAGGAAATCCCTCAGCTGCCGGACAAGGACGCCACTATTTTGGTCTACTGCCGCAGCGGCAACCGCAGCAAGCAGGCGTCCCAGAAGCTGGCAGATCTGGGCTATACCAATGTGCTGGAGTTTGGCGGCATCAACACCTGGACCGGCCCCACGGAAACGGAATAAAAAGAACCAGCCCGGAGCGTACACATGGTAAGCTCCGGGCTGACTGTTTACTTTCGGGTGCGTTTCGGCTTGGCGGGGACAGGCTTTTTCCGGTGAGCGAGGGCAGTTTTTCCGGTAGGACGGCCTTTTGCCGCTTTCGGAGGCGGGGCGGATTTGCCCGCCTTGGGGGGCACTGCCCGGATCAGACACTTGGGGCCGGAACCGATCAGGTCTTCCCGGTGGGCAGCCAGCAGGGCTTCCCGAACCAGGTAGTAGTTCTTGGGATTGCGGTACTGAATCAGCGCCCGCTGCATGGCCTTTTCGTGGGGGTCAGTGGGAACGTAGACCTTGTCCATAGTCCGGGGGTCCAGCCCGGTATAGTACATCACCGTGGACAAGGTGGAGGGGGTGGGGTAGAAGTCCTGGACCTGCTCCGGATTGTAGCCCATGTCCCGGATGTACTCCGCCAGCTGTACCGCCTCTTTCATGGTGGAGCCGGGATGGCTGGACATGAGATAGGGCACCAGGTACTGATTCATGCCGTACTGCCGGTTCAGAGCGAAGTATTTGTCCACGAACTGGTTGTACACCGCATTTTTGGGCTTGCCCATCCGGCTGAGCACCGCATCGGCCACATGCTCGGGGGCCACTTTTAGCTGTCCGGAAATGTGATACTGCACCAGTTCTTTGAAGAAGGTATCCTTTTTGTCCGCCAGCAGGTAGTCAAAGCGGATACCGCTGCGGATAAAGACCTTTTTCACTCCGGGAATTTTCCGCAGTTTGCGAAGCAGGGCAATGTAGTCGCTGTGGTCGGCCTTCATATTTTTGCAGGGGGTGGGGTAGAGGCACTGCCGTCCGCCGCAGGCGCCTTTGGTCAGCTGCTTTTCACAGGCCGGGTGACGGAAGTTGGCGGTGGGGCCGCCGACATCGTGGATGTAGCCTTTGAAATCCTTGTCCTTGACCATTTCCTCCGCTTCCGCCAGAATGGACTCGTGGCTTCTGACCTGAATGATCCGTCCCTGATGGAAGGTCAGGGCGCAGAAGGAGCAGGCGCCGAAACAGCCCCGGTTGCTGACCAGGCTGAACTTCACCTCTTCAATGGCAGGTACGCCCCCGGCTTTGGCGTAGCTGGGGTGCCAAGTGCGCATATAGGGCAGGGCATAGACCGCGTCCATTTCCTCCATGGTCAGAGGCTTCTGAGGCGGATTCTGCACCACGAACTCCTTGCCATAAGGCTCCGCCAGCCGCTTGGCGGTGAAGGGGTCGCAGTTTCCGTACTGAATCCGGAAGGATTCGGCGTATTTCCGCTTGTCCGCTTTCAGGGCTTCAAAGGCAGGCAAAACGATGGTAGGCAGGCTGTCATCGAGCTGAGCCGTTTTGAATACCGTGCCGTCAATGTAGGTAATGTCCTTCACATCCAGACCGGAGTTCAGAGCGTCGGCAATCTCGACGATGCTTTTTTCACCCATGCCGTACATCAGCAGGTCTGCCTGACTGTCCAGCAAAATGGAGCGCTTCATGCTCTCCGACCAGTAGTCGTAGTGCCCCAGCCGCCGCAGACTGGCCTCGATGCCGCCGATGAGGATGGGAACATCCTTGTAGCTCTGGCGGATCAGGTTGCAGTAGACGATGGTGGCATAGTCCGGTCGTTTGCCCATGACCCCGCCGGGGGTAAAGGCATCGGTTTTGCGCCGGTGCTTGGTGACGGAGTAGTGGTTGACCATGGAGTCCATGTTGCCGCCGGTGACCAGAAAGCCCAGCCGGGGACGGCCAAAGACCTGGACGGACTGGGGATTTTTCCAGTCTGGCTGGGAGATGATGCCAACAGAATAGCCGTGGCTTTCCAGAACCCGGCTGATGATGGCGTGACCAAAGGAGGGGTGGTCAACGTAAGCGTCGCCGATGACATAGACGAAGTCGCACTGCTGCCAGCCCCGATCCAACATTTCTTGTTTATTTATGGGCAGAAAATCCATATTCTACCTCCTGAGAACCATTTTCTCTCATTATAGCAGATTTTTTGCCGAAAGGGAAGCAAAAAAAGCGTGCGCAGTTTTGCGCACGCTGGCTGAAAGGACACTTATTGTTTCTGAAGCTGTTCCAGGGCCTTTCTCACCACCTCCGGCATGGGGACGCCGGCGTGGCCCAGATTTTCCATAATGGACAGCACCTCGTTGCTGCAAAAACCGATGCATACCGCATCCCGGACAAAATCGGTACCGCCCAGACGGTCTACCTGAACTGCCACTGCAACGAACAGCAGCATCAGCCCCTTCCGGCACAGACCCTGAAAGCCGTAGGAAGAATTGTATGCGCCGGTTTCAGACTTGGTGCTGTTATGGAACACCAACGCCACCAGCGAGCCGCTGATATAATCTATGCTGATACACACAATCAGCGCAGACAGGGCCGCATCCCAGCCGCCGAAGGCCGCACAGACGCTGCTGCCTACGATCCCTGCCAGCGTACAAAGCATTTGTTTCATTTCTTCACCCCCTTTGCCCCCAGGCAAAAGAAGGCCCCGGGTTGCCGCTATTCGGGCAACCCGGGGGGAAATCATTTGTGCTGAACCTTCCGCTTCACGCCGTCGGTGCCGATGATGTAGGTGTTTTCCAACTCGCCTACCAGATTGGCTTTGACGGAGTCAATGTAGATTCTTCTGAGATTGTCCCGTTCGGCAAGCTCCTCGGCAGTTAAGCCTTCTTCGGTTTTTGCTTTTTTTGCCAGGACGTTGATCCGGGCGATGACTTCATCCATTTTCATATACAATTCCTCACACATAGCGGTGGATGACCACCGAAATTCGATCTTTTTTGGTTTTCCCGCCCACACTGGCAAGCTTCAGTTTTCCAAAGCCCCGGAGGGAGATTTTCTGACCTTCCACAATCAGTTTGTCCGGTTTTTCACAGGGGAGTCCATCCACGGCAGCTTTCCCCGCCTGAATGTGGGCAGCTGCCAGACTCCGGCCCATCCGAAAACCGGAGGAAATCACACTGTCCAGCCGCAGCGATGCCAGTGTATCCCGAATCTCCCGGATTTCCGGCTCGGGAATCCGGGCGTTTTCCAGCGCAATCCGGGAAAGATGCAGCTTTACCCGTCCGGCAGAGGTGAAATTCTGCAAGATATAGGGAGCGATGTCTGCGGTAACGAAAAAATCGCACACACCCTTGCCCACGCAGATGTCGCCCACAGTTTCCCGTCCGATTCCGGCCCCCATCAGGGCGCCAAGAAAATCCCGGTGGGTGGGGGTGTCTCCCTGGTAAAAGTCAGCGTGCAGGCACACACAGGGGCTGTCCTCGTCCATCAGGGCGCTGTCGTCCAGATAGTCCGGCAGGTACACCAGCATTTTCCGCTCCGCTTCCGGGTAACCGCCAAAGGAATACAATCCTTCCGCTTCCCCAAAGAGGTATTTCGCCATTTCCAGCTCCCGGGGAGAGAGAAAACAGGTACTTGCCGGGATGTTTTTCTGCATTCCGGCAGTGATTTTGTCCCACAGCTTGGCAAGCAGCAGCTTATCTTCGCTGGTATGGGCAATTTTTTCGATATTTTTCCGATCCATGGTATCACCGAGGGCATTATACCACATCTTTTTCCCGGTGAAAAGAAGTTTTTCTTGTGTGAGGGGGATTTATCGGGTATAATGGGGAAAAATTCACCGGATTCGCGGAAGGAGAGGACTATGACCATCGGAATTATTGGCGGCGGCGCATCGGGAATGGCGGCGGCTCTGGCTGCGGCGGAAAATCCCCAGGCCCAGGTGATCCTGCTGGAGCGCCAGGCCCGGGTAGGGCGCAAGCTCCAGGCAACGGGCAACGGCCGCTGCAACTTAAGCAATCTCCACGCCGGGCAAGGAGGCTACCATGGGGAAAACCCCACCTTTGCCCGGTATGCACTGGAAGCCTTCCCTCCGGAAAAGACTCTGGAATGGTTCCGCCAGCTGGGGCTGTTTACCGTGGCGGAAGATTCCGGCCGGGTGTACCCCTACTCCGACCAGGCCAACTCCGTGGTGGATGTGCTGCGGTTTGCTCTGGAAAAGCCGAATATTCAGGTGAAATTGGGCGCTACCGTAGAAAAGGTACGCAAGACCCGGGATGGCTTTCGTCTGGAATTCGGCGGCGAGACCCTGGAGTGCCGGAAGCTGATTGTCGCCTGCGGCGGCCTGGCAGGGACCAAGCTGGGCGGCACCATGTCCGGCTACCAGCTGCTGCGCTCCCTGGGCCACCGCTGCACCAAACTGCGGCCCACCCTGGTGCAGCTGAAAACCGGCTGGGGCGGCATCGCCGGACTGAAAGGCGTCCGGGCAAACTGCCACGCCGCCATTTTCCGGGACGCTCAGCTGTTTCAGGAAAGCAGCGGGGAGTTGCAGTTTACGGACTACGGTCTGTCCGGTCCGGTGATCTTTGAAATCTCCCGGGATGTGTGCCAGGGTAAAGGAGACTGGCTGTGCCGCCTGGACTTCCTGCCGGAAATTCCGGAAGAAATGCTGAAAGAAGAACTTTTGAGAAGAAAAACCACCGCTTTGCCAGCATCAGAACTGCTGACAGGGATTCTTCACAACCGGCTGGGCCGGGTTCTGACCCAGGCGGTGGGAATCTCCCCCAACTGCCCCATTTCTCAGCTGTCAGACTACGAACTGTCCCAGGCCGCCGCTGCAGTGAAGGGATTCGGGGTGGAACTGACGGAGCCTATGGGCATGGACTGTGCACAGGTTACCGCCGGAGGAATTCTGACCTCAGAATTTGACGAAACCACCATGGAAAGCCTTCTGGTGCCCGGTCTCTACGCCTGCGGCGAGGTGCTGGACATCGACGGAGACTGCGGCGGATACAATTTGCAATGGGCATGGAGTTCCGGCCGCCTGGCAGGAGCCCATGCCGGAAGGAGCATGCTATGATACGATTGCGGGATATTTCCCTGCCCCCGGAGCACAATGCCCACCAGCTCCAGTTTGAAGCAGCCCAGATGCTGCACATTTCCAATTCCAAAATCCGGCAGCTTCGGATTGTCCGCCGCAGCGTGGACGCCCGGAAAAAGCCGGAGGTAAAAATCATCTATACCATCGACGTGGGGGTGGAGGGAAACGAAAAGAAAATCCTTCGCCAGTCCGGCTGTAAGCGGGCAAGCCTTGCGCCGGTTTCCTACTATGCACCCCCAAAACCCTCCACCCCGCCGGAAAAGCGGCCGGTGGTCATCGGTTTCGGCCCGGCGGGTATGTTTGCCGCTTTGATTCTCAGTATGGCAGGGTGGAAGCCCCTGGTGCTGGAACGGGGAGAGGATGCCCTTTCCCGGCATAAGGCGGTGGAGCATTTCTTTGAAACAGGAGAACTGGACCCCCGGAGCAATGTCCAGTTTGGCGAAGGCGGCGCCGGAACCTTTTCCGACGGGAAGCTGAACACCGGGGTAAATAATCCCAGAATCGGCTGGATTCTGGAGCAATTTGTAAAAGCCGGCGCCCGGGAAGACATCCTCTATGACGCCAAACCCCATGTGGGTACTGACGTGCTGCTGACAGTGGTGCAGAATCTGCGGCAGCGGATTGAGCAGCTGGGAGGCGAAGTCCGGTTCCGGACCCAGGTTACCGGGCTGCAGGTGGAAAACAATCAGCTCACCGGCGTAGAGCTGGCAGACGGAACGGTGATTCCCTGCCACAGCGCCGTGCTGGCCATCGGCCATAGTGCCCGGGATACCTTCCAGATGCTGCAGGACAAGGGCGTGCCTATGGAGCCAAAGCCCTTTGCCATGGGTGTTCGGATTGAGCATAAACAGCACAGTATTGACCTTGCCCAGTACGGCCAGGAAAATCCTGCCCTGCCCTCGGCGGATTACAAGCTGGCAGAGCACCTGGAAGAAGGCACAGTTTACACCTTCTGCATGTGCCCCGGTGGTTATGTGGTGGCGGCAGCCAGCGAAGATGGCCGGGTGGTCACCAACGGCATGAGCTATGCCGACCGGGATGGGGAGAACGCCAATGCCGCCCTGCTGGTGACGGTGAATCCTGCCCAGTTCCCCTACCAAGGCCCCCTGGGAGGCATGCAGTGGCAGCGGGAGATTGAAGAAGCGGCCTATAACCTCACCGGCAGCTACCGGGCACCGGCCCAGAAGGTGGGGGATTTCCTGGCGGGAGTAGCCAGCACCGGCCCCGGCAGCGTCCATCCTACCTACCGGCCCGGGGTTGCCTGGTGCGACCTGCACCAAGTCCTGCCCGGTCTGATTGCGGATTCTCTTGCCCAGGCGCTGCCCCGGCTGAATCAGAAGCTTTCCGGGTTTTCCAACCCGGATGCAGTGCTGACTGCGCCGGAAACCCGCAGTTCTTCTCCGGTACGGATTGTCCGGGACGAAAGCCGCCAGTCAGCCATCCGGGGCTTGTACCCCACCGGAGAGGGAGCCGGTTACGCCGGAGGCATCATGTCCGCAGCCATTGACGGTATTGTCACCGCTGAAGCGATTTTAGGAGAAACCTATGGAAGAAAAGAAAATCAATAAATTTTTACGCCGCCAATTTTCTGCCATCTGCTGGATTCTGATAGGCTATAACGTGCTGATGAATGTGTTGGTGTCCATGAGCATTGGCTTTGAGGCCATGAACCAGAGCATTATGAGTGCGCTGCGGGGAGAGGCTTTTTTGC
Organism: uncultured Oscillospiraceae bacterium; assembly: GCA_944387145.1. Classification (GTDB taxonomy): domain Bacteria; phylum Bacillota; class Clostridia; order Oscillospirales; family Oscillospiraceae; genus Faecousia. The sequence goes on from CALXDU010000009.1 coordinate 22,827, forward strand.
CGGACTTCACTGCGCTGATGAACAATGCTTGGGGCTATATCCTGTCCATTGCTGTGGCAGGGGTAGTCTTGCTGGCCTGGAAGGATGCCGATTTTTGGAAGCAGGAGGTATTTCGGAAGGAGAAACCCATGTCCGCCGGAATCTTCTTCTGCCTGATGAGTCTGTGCATCGGCTCTCAGATGGTCAACAGCCTGTGGATTACCCTGCTGGAGGGACTGCTCAACCCATTTGGTATCTCGGTGATGCAGATGCTGGAATCCGTGTCCGGCGATACCGGAAGTTTCAGCATGTTCCTGTACGCCTCTTTCCTGGCCCCGTTTTCTGAGGAAATTCTCTTCCGGGGACTGGTGCTGCGCAGCTTGCAGCCCTATGGAAAGCGCTTCGCCATTTTTGGCTCGGCGCTGCTGTTTGGCCTGTTCCATGGCAATCTGCTGCAAACGCCCTACGCCTTCCTGATGGGGTTGGTGCTGGGGTATATGGCGGTGGAATATTCCATCCTCTGGTCCATGGCGCTGCACCTGTTCAATAACCTGGTGCTGGCAGATCTTCTGACCCGGCTGACCAAGAACTGGCCGATGCTTGCCCAGAGTGCCGTGAATCTGTTGATTTTTGGAGGATTCGCTCTGGTGTCCCTGGTGATCTTAATCAGCCGCAGACGGGAAATTCGGGCCTATCGGGAGGCGGAGGCCATGGATGGCCGGTGTCTGAAGTGGTTCTTTTTGAACTGGGGATTCCTTGTGCTGGCAATTTTCATGCTGGTGAATATGGTTGCTCTGCTCTTTGCGTAACATGTATCGGTTAATGCAATTGGCTGATTTCTTAGACACTTTTGCTGGCTTGGTCCCGGTCTTCGGTTCAACATTTCTTTTTGTGTAAAAAGCCCATGGCAGCTGCCGAGTCAGCGACGGCGGTGTGTAAAAAAATAACAGTTTTTTTACCGAAAAGCTGCGAATGGTTATTGACATTTTAGGGGGAAAGTGGTATGCTTATTTCGGTACGTAAGTACCGATTAAACATGTGCAGTGAGCCACTGCAACGGCAGCTGCATAAATCCTGTATGGTCCGATCCTCACAAAACGGTAGGTACCCAACAATTACAAGGAGTGTATGAACATGGCTTTTAAAACCGACATCGAAATTGCACAGGAAACCCCCATGCTGCACATCAGCGAGATTGCTAAGACCGCTGGTGTTGATGAAAAGTATCTGGAGCAGTACGGCAACTACAAGGCAAAGGTTGACTACAACATCCTGAAGGACAAGGCAGACAAGCCCAACGGCAAGCTGATCCTGGTCACCGCAATTAACCCCACCCCCGCTGGCGAAGGCAAGACCACCACTACCGTCGGTCTGGCTGACGGCATGCGCAAGCTGGGCAAGAACGTGCTGGTTGCACTGCGTGAGCCTTCTCTGGGCCCCGTCTTTGGTGTCAAGGGCGGCGCTGCCGGCGGCGGCTACGCACAGGTTGTTCCCATGGAGGACATCAACCTGCACTTCACCGGCGACTTCCACGCCATTGGCGCTGCCAACAACCTGCTGGCTGCAATGCTCGATAACCATATTTACCAGGGCAACGCTCTGGGCATCGACCCCCGTCAGATCACCTGGCGCCGCTGTGTCGATATGAACGACCGTCAGCTGCGTTTCGTCGTTGACGGCCTGGGCGGCAAGGTCAACGGTACTCCCCGTGAAGACGGCTACGACATCACTGTCGCTTCCGAAATCATGGCTGTTCTGTGCCTGGCTTCCGACATCACTGACCTGAAGAACCGTCTGGCTCGTCTGGTGGTTGGCTACACCTACGCTGGCAAGCCCGTTACCGCTGGCGACCTGAACGCTCAGGGTGCTATGGCTGCTCTGCTGAAGGACGCTCTGAAGCCCAACCTGGTTCAGACCCTGGAGCACACTCCTGCCTTCGTACACGGCGGTCCCTTCGCCAACATCGCTCACGGCTGTAACTCCGTTACCGCTACCAAGATCGCTCTGAAGCTGTCCGACTACACCATCACCGAGGCTGGCTTCGGTGCTGACCTGGGCGCTGAGAAGTTCCTGGACATCAAGTGCCGTATGGCTGGTCTGACTCCTTCCTGCGTGGTTCTGGTTGCTACCGCTCGTGCTCTGAAGTACAACGGCGGCGTTCCCAAGGCCGAGACCGGCAAGGAGAACCTGGAGGCTCTGGAAAAGGGTCTGCCCAACCTGCTGCAGCACGTTGAGAACATCACCAAGGTTTACAAGCTGCCCTGCGTGGTTGCCATCAACCGCTTCCCCACCGACACCGAGGCCGAACTGAAGCTCATCGAGGCCAAGTGCAAGGAGCTGGGCGTCAACGTGGCTCTGTCCGAAGTTTGGGGCAAGGGCGGCGAAGGCGGTATTGCTCTGGCCGAGGAAGTTGTCCGTCTGTGCGAAGAGCCCAACGACTTCACCTTCGCTTACGAGCTGGATCTGCCCATCAAGGAGAAGATCGAAGCCATCGTTAAGAAGATCTACCATGGCGACGGCGTGAACTTCACCGCCAATGCTGAGAAGCAGATCAAGACTCTGACCGAGCTGGGCTACGACAAGATGCCCATCTGCATGGCCAAGACCCAGTACTCCTTCAGCGACGACCAGACCAAGCTGGGCGCTCCCCGCGGCTTCACCGTTACCGTTCGGAACGTGAAGGTCTCCGCCGGCGCTGGCTTCCTGGTAGCCCTGACCGGTGAGATCATGACCATGCCCGGACTGCCCAAGGTGCCCGCCGCCGAGCGCATCGACGTGGACGAGACCGGCAAGATCTCCGGACTGTTCTAATCGGTACATTCTGATAATAAAGCACAGGCGGCCCCCCGCCTGTGCTTTTGCGCATCCCCTTCCCAAAACATCATTTTCGATAGGAAAAGGAGACATTTCCCATGGATATGACAATGGAATCCTGCCGTACCTTTGTGGAGGTTCTGGCCTCCAATGCACCCGCTCCCGGCGGCGGCGGCGCAGCTGCCCTGGTGGGCGCCATCGGCACCGCTCTGGGCAACATGGTTGGCTCTCTCACCGTCGGCAAGAAGAAGTATGCCGATGTTGAGGCGGAAATCCTGGAGCTGAAGGCCAAGTGCGACGCTCTGCAGAAGGAGCTGCTGGATCAGGTAGAGGCCGACGACAAGGGCTTCGTCCCCCTGGCAAAGGCCTACGGCATTCCCAAGGATGACCCCAACCGGGACCAGATTCTGGAAGAGGCCACCATCACCGCCTGCGCCGTTCCCATGCACATCATGGAGCTGTGCTGCCAGGCCATTGACTGCATCGCTGTGTTCGCTGCCAAGGGCAGCCGTCTGGCGGTTTCCGATGCCGGCTGCGGCGCTGTGTGCTGCAAGGCTGCACTCCAGGCTGCCTCTCTGAACGTGTTCATCAACACCAAGAGCCTGAAGAACCGGGACGTGGCGGAGGAGATGAACCGTCAGGTCAATGTGATGCTCAATAAGTACTGCGCTCTGGCAGATGAAATCTTCAACGAAGTCAAGGCGGGTTTCGGCCAGTAAGAATCCCTGGCCGCCTGTGCTGAAACATACATATTAGGAGGAAATTCCAATGGCGAAACTGCTGCTGGGCAAGGAAGTTACCGATGCCCTGAATGCCAATCTGCAAACCCGTACCGCTGCCCTGCGGGAAAAGGGCGTTGTCCCTACCCTGGGCATTGTCCGGGTAGGCGCTGACCCTTCCGACCTGAGCTACGAAAAGGGTGCTACCAAGCGCGCTGAGCTGGTGGGCGTAGAAGTGAAGAAGTTTGAGCTGCCTGCCGATGCCACCAAGGAGCAGGTTCTGGCGGTGATCGATCAGGTCAACGCTGACGACTCCATCCACGGCGTGCTGATGTTCCGGCCCCTGCCCAAGCATCTGAAGGCTGACCAGAACGAAATCTGCAACCGTCTGGACCCCCGCAAGGACGTGGACTGCATGACCCACATGTCCAACGCCGGTGTGTTTGAAGGACTGAACGACCTGGGCTACGCCCCCTGCACCCCCGCTGCCTGTATGGAAATCCTGGATTACTACGGCATCGACTGCAAGGGCAAGAACGCCGTGGTCATCGGCCGTTCCCTGGTGGTTGGCAAGCCTGCCGGCATGATGCTGATGGGCAAGAATGCCACCGTTACCACCTGCCACACCAAGACCGTGAACACCGCTGAAATCTGCCGCAATGCAGATATTCTGGTGTCTGCTGCCGGTGTGCTGAACAGCCTGACCAAGGACTATGTCCGCCCCGGTCAGGTGGTCATCGACGTGTCCATCAACTGGGACGAGAACAAGCCCAACGCCAAGGGCGGCAAGGGCGGCATTGCCGGTGACGCCAAGTTTGACGAGGTGGAACCCATTGTCGAAGCCATCACCCCCGTGCCCGGTGGTGTGGGCTCTGTCACCACTTCCGTGCTGATGAAGCATGTGGTAGAGGCTGCCGAAAAGGTGTAATGCCAAAATTCTGATTTCCCCGGTCGGTTGCAGAGACTGACCGGGGAATTTTGCTGGATGCGCACTTTTGCCATTGTGCCTACCAAGCTCCCAAAAACAGGGCACATTTTCGGGCAGTTTTTCATATTGTATTGTTGTGCAAAGGGTGCTAGTATATTCTATATATACATTTGTCTTTGAAAAGCGGACGATTTGAGGGGCAAGGAGTGAGGTTATGAAGTACATTGTTGTGCTGGGCGACGGCATGTCCGACGAACCGCTGGCACAGCTGGGAGGAAAGACTCCCTTGGAATACGCCCATACCCCGACCATGGATGCACTGGCCTCCAAAGGGGAAATGGGCATGGTGCAGAACGTTCCTGCCGGAATGTCTCCGGGCAGTGAAGTGGCCAATCTGTCCGTCATGGGCTATGACCCGCTGACGGACTTCACCGGACGATCTCCCCTGGAGGCGCTGAGCGTTGGGGTGCAGATGGAGCCGGATGACGTGGTGTTCCGTTGTAACCTGGTGACCCTGACGGAACCGGAAGCCTATCCCGAAAAGACCATTCTGGATCACAGCTCCGGTGAGATTGCCACAGCCGACGCCGATGTCCTGATGGACGCCATCCGGCAGGCTTTCAACAGCGATACCTTCCGGTTTTATACCGGCACCAGCTACCGGCATATTATGGTATGGAAGCATGGACGCCTGGCAAAATTGGAGCCGCCCCATGACCACCTGACCAAGGTCATTGGCCCCTGGCTGCCCCAGGAACCGGTGCTCCGGGAGTTCATGGAGAAAAGCTTCGATATTCTCAATAACCATCCTCTGAACCTACAGAGGGCGGCTGAGGGGAAGAACAAAGCCAATTCCCTGTGGTACTGGGGTGCCGGTACCCGGCCTAACTTACAGAACTTCCAGGAGAAAACCGGCTGCAAAGGCGCGGTAATTTCCGCGGTAGACCTGCTCAAGGGCATTGCCGTAGGTGCAGGAATGAAGGTGTACCAGGTAGAGGGAGCCACCGGCTCCATTGATACCAACTGGGAGGGCAAAGCCCAGGCTGCCATTCAGGCTCTGCTGGAAGATGGCTGCGACCTGGCCTATATCCATGTGGAAGCCCCGGATGAAATGGCCCACCAGGGCCTGGTGGAGGAGAAGATCAAATCCATCGAATACTTAGACAGCCGGATTCTGCGGCCCATTAAGCAGGCCATGGAGAAAGCAGGGGAGGATCACCGGATTCTGCTGCTGCCGGATCATCCCAATTTGCTGCGGCTGCGTACCCATACCGGTGACCCGGTGCCTTATGTACTCTACGACAGTACCAAAGAGCGTCGCACACTGGCCCATTACAGCGAAACGGAGGCCAAGGCCACCGGAAACTATGAACCCCAGGGCTGCCGCCTGATGGCCCGGCTGCTGGAGAAAACCACCAGATAGAACAGGAGGAATCTGCATGTCCAGAGTCTATAATTTTTCCGCCGGTCCGGCGGTGCTGCCGGAGGCTGTTCTGAAAGAAGCGGCAGCGGAAATGCTGGATTACCGGGGCACCGGTATGTCCGTCATGGAGATGAGCCACCGCTCCAAGGCCTACCAGGCCATCATCGATCAGGCGGAGGAAGATCTTCGCAAGCTGATGGGCATTCCGGAAAACTATAAGGTGCTGTTCCTCCAGGGCGGTGCCAGCCAACAGTTTGCCATGATTCCCATGAACCTGATGAAAAACCGGGTGGCGGATTATATCGTTACCGGTCAGTGGGCCAAGAAGGCGTGGCAGGAAGCCCAGCTTTACGGGCAGGCCAACGCCGTGGCCTCTTCTGCCGACAAGACCTTCTCCTACATTCCCGACTGCTCGGACTTGCCCATCAGCGACAATGCGGACTATGTCTACATCTGTGAAAACAATACCATCTATGGCACCAAGTTCTGGACACTGCCCAACACCAAGGGAAAACCTTTGGTTTCCGACGTGTCTTCCTGCTTCCTGTCGGAGCCGGTGGACGTCAGCCGATACGGCATGCTCTACGGCGGCGTGCAGAAGAACATCGGCCCGGCTGGTGTGGTGATTGCCATTATCCGGGAAGATCTGATTACCGAGGACGTACTGCCCGGAACCCCCACCATGCTGCGCTACAAAATCCACGCAGACAACGGCTCTATGTACAATACCCCCCCGGCCTATGGTATTTATATCTGCGGCAAGGTGTTCCAGTGGCTGTTAAATCAAGGCGGCCTGGAAGCAATGAAGGAATATAACGTGAAAAAGGCCGCCGTGTTGTATGATTTCCTGGACAGCAGCACCTTGTTCCAGGGGACTGTGGTGAAGAAAGACCGCTCTTTGATGAACGTTCCCTTTGTCACCGGCAGTGCGGAGCTGGATGCCAAGTTTGTCAAAGAAGCGGAAGCGGCTGGATTTGTAAACCTGAAAGGCCACCGTACAGTCGGCGGCATGCGGGCCAGCATCTACAATGCCATGCCCATTGAGGGTGTACAGAAGCTGGTGGCGTTTATGGAGCGCTTTGAAAAAGAAAGCCGCTGAGACGGGAAAAGAGGAAAACGCATGTATCACATTCACAACTTGAATAAGATTTCTCCCAAGGGCCTGGCCCTGTGGACGGAGGATTATGAGACCATTGACAATCTGGAACAGGCGGAGGCGGTACTGGTCCGCAGCGCCAACATGCACGATCTGGATCTGCCGGATAACCTGCTGGCAGTGGCCCGGGCAGGCGCTGGCGTAAACAACATTCCCCTGACCAGCTGCGCGGAAAAAGGCATCGTGGTGTTCAATACTCCTGGTGCCAACGCCAATTCTGTGATGGAGCTGTCCCTGTGCGGCATGCTGCTCAGCTGCCGGGACGTGGTGGGCGGCATCAACTGGGTGCAGTCCATCAAGGGAAGCTCTGAAATTACCCGCATGGTGGAGAAGGGCAAATCCCAGTTTGCCGGTCACGAGATTCGGGGCAAAAACCTGGGCGTCATCGGCCTGGGCGCGGTAGGCGGCCCTCTAGCCAATGCCGCCCGGGGATTGGGAATGAACGTCTACGGATGCGACCCCTTTATTTCCATCGAGGCCGCCTGGCACCTGGACAGCCACATTGTCCGGGTAAACAGCCGGGACGAGATTTACGCCAAGTGTGACGTTATCTCCCTGCACACGCCCCTGCTGGACGACACCCGGCAGATGATCAACGCCGAGGCCATTGACAAGATGAAAGATGGGGTCATCGTCCTGAACTTTGCCCGGGATTTGCTGGTGGACGACGATGCCATGGCCCAGGCCCTGGCCAGGGGAAAAGTTTCCCGATATGTCACCGACTTCCCCAACGAGAAAACTGCCAACATGCCCGGCTGCATCGCCATTCCTCATTTGGGTGCTTCCACCGAAGAATCCGAGGACAACTGTGCCAAGATGGCGGTGAATCAGCTGATGAATTACCTGGAAAACGGCAACATTGTCAACTCTGTCAACTATCCTAACTGCGATATGGGCATCTGCCGTGCGGCGGGACGGATTACCCTGCTGCATCGGAACATCCCCAACTCTCTGGGCCGGTTCACCTCCGCCATTGCCAGCGAGAACGTGAACATTGACGGTCTGATGAACAAGAGCCGGGGCGAATACGCCTACACCATGCTGGATCTGGACCGGCACCCCTCTGCAGAGGTGGTGGAACACCTGAAAAGCATTGAGGGTGTCCTGCGGGTACGGGTTATCAAGTAAACTTGCAAAACAAAATCCACACTGCCGAGAAATAGCAGTGTGGATTTTTTCTTGTGTTACCGGCGGCCGCCAAAGAAGCCGTCAAAGGGGGATTGGGACCAGGATTGGCTTTGAGTAGGCTGCACTTCCTGCTGGGGCAGTGCGGACTGAACCTGTTCGCCTACGGTGAGGACAACTTCCATGGTTTCGCCCTGGCGGTAGATGCTCAGCGTCAGCTCGTCACCAACCTGGGACTGCTTCACATGCTCCACCAGCGTGTTGCTGTCCATCTCCTGGCCGTTTACAGCGGTGATGATGTCACCGGCCTGGAGGCCTGCTTCCTCGGCAGGAGAGCCTTCGCTGACGGACTGGATAGCCACACCGGCGGGAACACCGTAGAGCTGGTTTTCTTCGGAAACGTCCAGTACACTGATGCCGATATAGGGCTTGGCAATGTAGCCCTTTTCAATGATGCTTTCCACAATGCTGCGGACGGAGTTGATGGGGATGGCAAAGCCGATGTTATCGATGGATGCTTCCGAGGAAGAAGAACTGGAATACTTGGCATTGGTCACGCCGATGACCTCGCCGTACATGTTGAACAGAGCGCCGCCGGAGTTGCCGGAGTTGATGGCGCAGTCGGTCTGCATCAGATCCATGGTAATGCCGCCGGAGAGGGTGATTTCCCGATCCAGGGCACTGATGGCACCGGAGGTCAGGGAGAAGGTCAGTTCACCCAAGGGGTTGCCGATGGCCACCACGCTGTCGCCAACGTTCATCTGATCCGAATCGCCCAGCACCACAGGGGTCAGGTTCTCTGCCTCGATTTTCAGCACGGCGATGTCGTTGCTTTCGTCGTAGCCGATCAGAGCAGCGTCATAGCTGGAGCCGTCGTACATGGACACGGTAATGCTGCTGGAATCTTCAATGACGTGGTAGTTGGTCAGAATATAACCGTCGGTGGAGATGATGAAACCGGAGCCGGAAGCGGCAGCGGTGGTCTGGAAACCCCAGAAGTTGGTAGTAATGGAGGTGGTAATGCCCACGGTGGAATTGACGTTGGCGGCATAGACCTCCGCAGGTGTCATCTCCTTGCTGGTGTCCACGGTGACGGTTTCAATTTTCGAAGCGTTTCGCCGGCCCTCTACCATGACGGTCAAATCTTCGCTGGAGGGCTCGTTGGCAGTAAAGCGGTTGGCGAACATCACACCGCCGGCACCCAGAATGCCGCCCAGCAGGGAGAAGCACAGCGCCAGGGCGATGATACCGCCGGAGCGCTTTTTCTTCGGCTTCTTGCTGAAGTCTTCCGGCCCGTTGTGGGGGTAGGAATTCTGATAGGGGGGCATGGAGTAGCCGGACTGATCGGGCTGCTGATTTTGATTATAGTTGGGATAGTCGCTCATAATAAGATCCTCCTTAACAATGCGCATTCTTTTTCAGAAGCGGATAACGCATAATTGGTGTTTTTTACCTTGCCAATAGGGTATCACGCATTCCTGAAAAAACGCTGAAAAACGCAGAAGGATCCTGTAAACCTTTTGTTAAGGAATGAAGAGCAAATTGTGACGGAAAACGCATCTTACTTATTCACTATTCACTATTACTTATTCCTTCCAAAAATCCCGGGCAAGCAGTCGAAGTTAGTGAAGAGGTAATAGTGAAAAGTGAATAAGTAAAAATCCCGAACGCTGTTGCATTCGGGATTTTTGGTGCCGGTGGCCGGGCTCGAACCGGCACGGTGTCGCCACCGGTGGATTTTGAGTCCACTACGTCTACCAATTCCATCACACCGGCATGGTGCTTACATAGTATAATACACTTTCTCAAAAAATGCAAGAAAAAGTTTTGAAGATTGGTAAAATCAAAAGGCGGCTGCCCTGGATTTCCAGGGCAGCCGCCGGGATAATTACTTTTCCAGAATAATCGCCTGATTGCCGCAGTTCAGGGAGGTCTTGATGTAGACCGCGGCTTCCGCGGGAGTCAGCTTCACCTGCTCGCCGGTTTTCATGTTCTTCACGGAGCACATGCCTTCGGCGATTTCATCCTCGCCCAGCAGCACCGCAAAGGGAACTTCCAGCTTGTTGGCGTAGGCCATCTTCTGCTTGAACTTTTTCTGCTCGCCGTACAGCTGCACTCGGATGCCGCCGCTGCGCAGAGTCTCTGCCAGAGCAATGGCGGGAGCAGGATCGGCGGTCATGGGCAGCACCAGGGCATCCGCCGGAGCGCTGGGCAGTTCCGGATTCAGCAGGCCCTGCTCGTCCAGCACATAGAACAGCCGGGTCAGGCCAATGGAAATACCCACACCGGGCAGCTGCTTGTCGATGTAGTAGCCGGCCAGGTTGTCATACCGGCCGCCGCTGCACACGGAGCCGATTTCCGGATGATCCAGCAGAGTGGTTTCGTAAACGGTGCCGGTGTAGTAGTCCAAGCCACGGGCGATGGTCAGATCCACCGCAAAGTTCTCCTCCGGAACGCCGAATGCGGACAGGTTGGCTGTGACGGCCTTCAGCTCTTCCAGACCCTGGTCGAACAGCTCATTTCTTCCGGTGTAGCCCTCCAGGGCAGAGAGAACCTGGGCGTTGCTGCCCTCGATGGCGATGAATTTCAGGATTTCTTCTGCCTGATTTTCTGTCAGACCGCAGTCCTCCAGCAGGATTGCCTTGACTTTCTCAGCGCCGATCTTATCCAGTTTGTCCACGGTGCGCATAATGTCGCCGCTGCGCTCGGACAGTCCCAGCAGGGCATAGAAGCCGTTGAGGATTTTCCGGTTGTTTACCCGAATCTGGAACCGGCTCAGGCCGAAGCCCCGGAACACTTTGTAGATAATAGCGGGAATTTCTGCCTCGTTGAGAATGTCCAGCTTACCATCGCCGATGATGTCAATATCCGCCTGGTAAAATTCCCGGAACCGGCCCCGCTGTGCTCGCTCACCCCGGTAGACCTTGCTGATCTGGAACCGGCGGAAGGGGAAGGCCAGGTCGTTGTAGTGCAGGGCAACATACTTTGCCAGAGGCACCGTCAGATCAAAGCGCAGAGCCAGGTCACTGTCACCTTTGGTGAAGCGGTAAATCTGCTTTTCTGTTTCACCGCCGCCTTTGGCCAGCAGAATCTGGGCGTCCTCGATGGCGGGAGTGTCCAGTGGAGCAAAGCCGTAGGAAGCGTAGGTGCTGCGCAGAATTTCGGTCATTTTCTCAAAACGGATCTGCTTGCCGGGCAGCAGCTCCATAAATCCAGACAGGGTGCGGGGCTTGATGATCTCCATGGGAAGATTACCTCCAAAATTAAGATATAAAAAGCATCAGGCCGCCCGCCGGAGGGCTGGGCGGTCTGAAGAAGTGTCAGAATCGAGCCTTGGGCCGGAGCATTTCTCTCCAGTCCAGATCACCACGCTGCAGACCCATGATGAGCATTTCCGCAGAGGCCAGGTTGGTGGCGATGGGGACATTGTGCTTGTCACAGTAGCGTATGGTTTCGATCATCTGGCTGTCATCCCAGGGCTCGGTGGTATTGGGGTCGGTGAAGAGCAGCACCAGATCGATTTCGTTATAGGCAATCCGGGCGTTGATCTGCTGATGACCGCCCTGCTTATGGGAAAGGAGCAGCGTAATGGGCAGGCCGGTGTTGTCCGCAATCAGACGGCCGGTGGTGGCTGTAGCAAAGAGGGTATGCTTTATCAGGACGCTTTTGTATGCAGTACAGAACTGCACCATCAGTTCTTTTTTCTTGTCATGCGCCAGAAATGCAATATTCACAGCACTCACTCCTTATAAATTTTGTTTTATATATCTATAAATTGAGAAATTTTATCGTAATGCAATCCGCTGGTGAAAGCCCTGCATCCGGCGGGCGATTCTGGAAAAGGCCTTGGCTGCGGCGCAGCGGGGCGCGTGGCTCAGCAGGGGAGCGCAGAAGGAGGCGGCCAGGGTTACATGGGGATCTTCCGGGATCACACCCAGAAGGGGAAGTCCGGCGGTGTCCATCACGTCATCGATGGTGATGCGTACCGTGCGCAGCAGCTCCCGGCGAACTCGGTTGACAATGAGCCGAACCTCTTTTTTTCCCATCAGCTCCAGCAGATCTCCCACCCGGGCAGCGTCCCGGATGGCGGCAGGACCGGCACCGGTGACCAGCAAAATCCGGTCGGCAGGTTCCGCAGTCAAGCGGAAACCGGCATCCACACCGGCGGGAGCATCCAAAAATATGTAATCAAAGGTTTTCCGGGCCTGACGAAGCATGCAGGCAAAGGCATCCGGATCAATGGTCTCCGGAGCGCAGTTCATAGGCGCAGTAAGAAAGGCCAAAGTGGGATATTTCGGGTGCCGGGTGGCCTGCTCCAGAGGGTAATGCCCCTGGCACACATCCAGAAAAGACAGCGCTCCGATATCCGACATTCCCAGGGAGATGTCCAGATTCCGCAGTCCTACATCACAATCGATGCACAGAACCTGCTTTCCCTCCCGGGCCAGAGCGGTGGCAAGCCCGGCACAGACCGAGGTTTTACCGGTTCCGCCTTTGCCGGACAGGACAGCCAGAAGTTCGCCCAACCGACATCGCCTCCACTACCCAGACTTTACTGCCATTATACAGGGATTTCGCACAAAAGGCAAGAGGAAAAATGGACTTTTGGAAATGTTTTTCATCAGATTCAACAAAAACCGGGGGCGATTTGGGTATGTGACCCTGCACAGCGGATTTTTGACCGCGGCTGGGGGAAAAACGTCGGGGGAGGGGAAAAAAGGGGTTGCACCTTTGAAAAAGCTGATATATAATTAACCTGTAAAAATACGGGATATGTCCCGAATATTGGAGGTATGATACCCATGTTCCAAGCAATGATTGAAACCTTGAAGGCCAATCCCCGGAAGATTGTGTTTACCGAAGGCCATGACGCCCGAATCCTGGAAGCAACTGCCCGCCTGGTGGAAGGCGGTTTCCTGACCCCCGTTCTGGTGGGCAATGTAGAAGAAGTGAAGGCCAACGCTGCCAAGGGTGGCTACAACATCGACGGCGTGGAAATCCTGGACCCTCTGACCTACGAGGGCATGGATGCCATGGTGGAAAAGATGGTAGAGCTGCGTAAGGGCAAGATGACCCCCGAAGAATGCCGCAAGGCTCTGTCCAAGGGCAACTACTTCGGCACCATGCTGGTGAAGATGGGCTACGCCGACTCCCTGCTGGGCGGCGCTACTTACTCCACTGCCGATACCGTCCGTCCCGCTCTGCAGCTGGTCAAGACCAAGAAGGGCGCACATCTGGTGTCTTCCTGCTTCATCCTGGTTCGCGGCGACGAGAAGCTGGCTATGGGCGACTGCGCCATCAACCTGAGCTACGAGGATACCGTGGACAAGGACGGCAACGTGACCCTGTCCGCTGCTCAGAAGCTGGCCGAGGTTGCCATTGAGACTGCCAACACCGCCAAGGTTTTTGGCATTGATCCCAAGGTTGCCATGCTGAGCTTCTCCACCAACGGCTCCGGCAAGGGCGGCACTGTCAAACTCAGCCACGATGCCACTGCTGTTGCCAAGGAAATGGCTCCCGATCTGCTCATCGACGGCGAGATGCAGTTCGACGCAGCTGTTGCTCCCGAAGTGGGCCAGCTGAAGTTCCCCGGCTCTCCCGTGGCTGGCTATGCCAACACCTTCATCTTCCCCACCATCGAAGCTGGCAACATCGGTTACAAGATTGCCCAGCGTCTGGGCGGCTTTGAGGCCTACGGCCCCATCCTGCAGGGTCTGGCTGCTCCCATCAACGACCTGTCCCGTGGCTGCAACGCCGACGAGGTCTACAAGATGGCCATTATCACCGCTGCCATGGTGTAATGGAAGGGTAAATCTTCGATATTTTCAAAAAAGCGGACCGGCCCTGTGGGTCGGTCCGTTTCGCATGCAGCAAGGTTGTTGAGAAATTTGCCATAATACTGACAGGTGATGCAGATGAGCCGAATCAGACAGTTGAGAAAAGAAAAGGGCTATACCCAGGTGAAGATGCAGATGCTGACGGGAATTGACCAGAGCGACTACTCCAAAATCGAAAGCGGCAAACGGTATCTCACCTTTGAACAATGCCGCAAGCTTGCCATTGCCCTGGATACCAGCATGGACTATCTGGCAGGATTGACAGACGAAAAGAAACCCTATCCCCGCCGGGAAGTGGAATAAGAAAAGCGCCGCGGCGAAAGCCGCGGCGCTTTGTGCATAGCTTAGTAATTTTCGGCGTGAACTTCGAAGTAAGCTCTGGGATGGTCGCAGGTGGGGCAGACCTCGGGAGCTTCGGTGCCGATGACGATGTGACCGCAGTTGCGGCACTCCCAGACCTTGACTTCGCTCTTGGCAAAGACCTGGGCGGTTTCCACATTGTGCAGCAGAGCACGGTAACGCTCTTCGTGGTGCTTCTCGATGGCAGCGACCAGACGGAACTTGGCAGCCAGATCGTGGAAGCCTTCTTCCTCAGCGGTCTTGGCAAAGCCGTCATACATGTCGGTCCACTCGTAGTTTTCACCCTGAGCGGCGTCCAGCAGGTTCTCGGCGGTGGAGCCGATGCCGTTGTGCAGTTCCTTGAACCACATCTTGGCGTGCTCCTTTTCGTTGTCAGCGGTCTTCAGGAACAGGGCAGCGATCTGCTCGAAGCCTTCCTTCTTGGCCTTGGATGCGTAGTAGGTGTACTTGTTTCTTGCCTGGGATTCGCCGGCGAAGGCGGCTTCCAGATTCTTCTCAGTTTGGGTGCCAGCGTACTTATTAGCCATAGGGGTATCCTCCTGTAGTCAATTCCGGATGTCTCCGGTCCAAGGCTAGTCTACCAAATTCTCTGTCTGAATGCAAGGAGAATTTCGCCGTTTTCTGTCACTTGGGCAGCATTGACAGAATTGTAAAATCCGGATATACTGAAAGCAAAATCCCGATATCCGGGACTTAGCCTCGGACAAAGGGAAAACATCCTTTCCGGATAATGAAAGAAGGAAAAATTATGAAAAAACAAGACCTTTTTTCCTGGATGTCGCTGCTGGCTGCTCCTGTAGTCCTGATGGCCCTGGGACTGATTTTGCTGCTGCGGCCGGATTCGGTTTCGGCTTTGCTGGCAACGGTGCTGGGCTGGGCGATTCTGCTGGCAGGCGGCGGGTTCGTGGCGGCTGCGCTGCTGATTCGGGAAGGAACCGCCAGTAAAGTTGTAGGGGCTTTGGTTTGCTTTGCCTTGGGCGGTTGGATGCTGAATCATCCTTTGGCCCTGGCCTCCGGCATCGGACGGCTGGTTGGCATTGTGCTGCTGATCCGGGGTGGACAGGATTTGCTGGCATCCCATTACGGTCAGAGCAAGCTGCTTTCCCTGATTACCGCTTTGGTGGGGCTGATTCTAATCCTGCTGCCCATGACCACCTCCCGGCTGGTGTTTGCCCTGTGTGGTGCATTGGTGCTGGCAGTGGGAATCGGCATGCTGCTGGAGCGGCTGCGCTGGCGCCGGCTGAACGGGGGAGAGGATGACCCCAATATTATTGACGCTCTATGAAACTGGCGTTCTGCATTCTGGAGGGAGAAACCGGCCATGATGCCGCCTACCGGCTGCTGGAAAAGCTCTATCGGGAGGAAACCGGGCAGGATTTGCCCCGGATTCTGCGTACGGACCGGGGAAAACCCTATTTTTGTGACAGCCCTTACCACTTTTCCATTGCCCATACGCCCCGGCACGCCTTTTGCGTTCTGGCCCGGCAGAACATAGCCATTGACGCAGAGGAAGCAGACCGGAAAATCAATCCGGCTCTGGCGGAAAAAATCCTTTCTCCCGGAGAAAAGCCGCGCTATGACCAGGCTCCAGACAAACACCGGGCGCTGCTGACCTTCTGGGTGCTGAAAGAGGCGGCGGCGAAGCTTTCCGGAGAGGGGCTGCGGGGATACCCCAACCATACAGACTTTTCCCTGACGGACACCCGGGTTCAGGAGTTGGACGGGTGCCTGGTGGCGATTTTTCAAGACCCATAAAGGAGAGAAACCATGCTATTTGATACCCATGCCCATATGGACGACCGGGCTTTTGACCAGGATCGGGACACGCTGCTGTCCGGATTGCCTCAGCAGGGAATCGGACTGCTAATGAATCCCGGATGCAGTCTTGCTTCTTCCCGTCAGGCTTGTGCCTTGGCAGGACAGTACGATTATATCTATGCCGCAGTTGGCTCCCATCCCGATGCTGCGGACGAAGTAAATGCGGATGTGCTGGAAATCTACCGCGTATTATGTAAACAGAATCCAAAGGTGAAGGCCATTGGAGAGATTGGCCTGGACTATCACTATGAGGACATCCCCCGGCAGCGGCAGCTGGAAGCCTTCCGGGATCAGATGGCCCTGGCCCGGGAATTGGATTTGCCGGTGATTGTCCACGAACGGGAAGCGCACCAGGACGGCATGGCGGTGGTGGATGCATTCCCCCAGGTAACGGGGGTATTTCACTGCTATTCCGGCTCTTTGGAAATGGCAAAGGAACTGATCAAACGGGGCTGGTACATTGGCTTTACCGGGGTGCTGACTTTCAAGAACGCCCGCAAGGCGGTGGAAGTAGCCCGGGAAATTCCTTTGGAGCGGATTGTTCTGGAAACCGACTGCCCCTATATGTCTCCGGAGCCTTTCCGGGGCACGCGAAACGACCCGGGAAAACTCTACCGCATGGCCCAGGCCCTGGCCCAGATTCGGGAGCTTTCTGCAGAGCAGGTGGAGGCCATTACCTTTGAAAATGGAAAGCGGCTTTACCGGCTGTAAGTCATGAATAATTCTGCCAGCATTGGCAAACAATACCTCCGAAGAAATTTATTGGAGGTATGAACCATGTT
>CALXDU010000010.1 GCA_944387145.1 uncultured Oscillospiraceae bacterium
GGGACTACGGCGCAGGGCGAATCATTCTGGAAAATGCCCAGGGCAAAATCGAGCCTATGACCGCTTCTGCCTTTGAGGAACTCAAGCCCACCGGCGTGATCTGCTCCAACGGCATCTGCCACGAGAATCTGCGCCGCACGATTCAAAAACATCTGGCATAACAACTGCCCCCGGTTTCCATTTCGGAAAACCGGGGGCGTTCTGCATTCCTATGTAGGTTTACTCCTGGCTGCGGAAGGTAATGCTGCCGGTCTCGGCATCCATTTCGTCCACAATGGCCAGAGATTCCAGCTGGTAACCCAGGTTCCGGATTACTCTGCCGCCAACCTGGAAGCCCTTTTCAATCACGATACCCAGGCCCTCAACAGTAGCACCGGAGGCCTCCGTAATGGAAATCAGGCCCTGCAATGCACAGCCGTTGGCCAGAAAATCATCGATAATCAGCACATGATCCTCGGCGCTGAGGAACTTCTTGGACACAATCACCTGATTGCGGTTCTTATGGGTGAAGGACTCCACCTGGGCCACATAAACCTCGCCCTCAATGTTGATGGACTGGGATTTCTTGGCAAACACCATGGGCACCCCAAATTCCTTAGCCACAAAACAGGCAATGCCGATGCCGGATGCCTCAATGGTCAGCACCTTGGTTACATGCTTGTCCGCAAACCGGCGCTTGAACTCCTGGCCGATCTGCTCCATCAGGGCAATGTCCATCTGGTGATTCAAGAAGCTATCCACCTTCAGCACATTTCCCGCTTTGACAATACCGTCGCGTACAATTCTCTCTTCTAAGAAATTCATGGGTGCACCTCCTAAAGAATGGAAACAATCATAGCATATTTTAGACTTCTGTCAAGTATTTCTCCGGAAAAATACCAAAATCAGACCGCATCCAGTTCCAGAATCCGTTCCACCTGGGTGGGGCCTTCCAGCAGCAGGGAGGAAACCTCCCCGTCCTTGCCGGTTACGGTGACTTTCAGGGTACCGCCTTGGTTGTGGGCGGTGAGCACACCGCCGGGAAGTTTTCCCTGTTTCCACAGCACGCAGGCGGTGGAGCCGCAGCCGGTGCCGCAGGCCAGGGTAAAGTCTTCCACACCCCGCTCAAAGGTCAGAATCCTTGCCTCTCCTTCCGAGAGCATCTGGTAGAAGTTCACATTCGCCCCTTTAGGAAAGGCCGGGTGATGCCGCAGCGCCTCCATCCGGGTACGCAAGGCTTCCCGATCTGCCCAGAGATCTCCCTCATAGGCCGCAACTGCATGGGGAACTCCGGGATTGCCCAGCTCCACATAGGCCGCTTCTTCCGTCCGATTCAAGTCCAGGATGCTGGGATTGTTCAGCTGCACCCGGTATTGGTTCTCGTCCAGCCGCCAGCCGGGCACCAGTCCCGCATCGGTCTGCACCACCATTTGCTCCCCGGCAATGCCCCGGTCATAGGCGAACCGGCAGATACACCGGGCACCGTTGCCGCACATTTCTCCCCGGGTTCCATCGGAATTGTAAAAATGCAGCCGGAAATCCGCGCAATCAGAATCATCCACCGCCATAAATCCGTCAGCACCTGTGATGCGGCAGTATTCCACCGCCAGGCGGGAAAAATCCAGCTGCTTTCCCCGGGCGTCCAGCACCATGAAATCATTTCCGGCGCCGTTCATATAATACACCTGCATTGTATTCCTCCCCAAAGGGTTATCCCAGGATGTTTTCCATGTTGTACAGGCCCTTGGCTTTGCCAACCATAAACCGGGCGGCATCCACCGCACCGTCTGCCAGCATGGCCCGGGTCACAGCCTCATGCTTCAGCGTCAGACATTGGGTGCCGGTGTGGATATGCACTTCGTGAATGCCCACCACATTTCCCATCCGCAGGGAAGAAATACCCACTTCTTCCTTGGTGCGCTTGCCTTCGCCGGCGCGGCCGCAATTGGCCACGGCCTGGGGCCGGGCTTCCTTCACGGCATTGAACAGCATCAGGGCTGTGCCGCTGGGGGCATCCACCTTCCGGTTGTGGTGCACTTCCACGATTTCAATATCCGCATCCGGGAAGAAAGATGCTGCCTGCTTGGCAAGACGGCACAAAACCGCAATGCCGAGACTCATATTGCCGCTGAAAAAGACAGGGATTTCCTTGGCGGCCTCATAAATCATCGCCTTTTCTTCTTCTGTGTGACCGGTGGTGCCGATGACAGCGGCAGCGCCGATTTTCTTGGCATAGGCCAGTACATCCGCTACGGCGGTGTGGTGGGAAAAGTCGATGACCACATCCGCATCCACCGGGCCCAGCTGGTCAAAGGTCTTGCACACGCCGTTTTCCCCGTCGATGCTGACCTTGCCCACCACTTCCTGGCCCAGGATGCCGCCGATCAGTTTGCCCATGGCGCCGTTTGCGCCGCAAAGTACTGCTTTCATACGTGAATCCCCAGCTTTCTCATCTCATCATACAGCTTGGCCCGGGTCTGGTCTTCCATGGGTGTCAGAGGCAGACGCAGATTCTCTTCGCCAAAGCCCATGGCGGAAACTGCCGCCTTGGCAGGAATGGGGTTGACCTCACTGAACAGGGCATTGGTCAGACCCAGCAGCTTGCACTGCCACTGGGCAGCGGTCTTGTAGTCGCCGACCTTGCAGGCATCGGTCATGGCCACCGCTTCCTTGGGCACCACATTGCTCAGCACGCTGATGGTACCGGCTGCGCCCATGGCCATCATAGGCACGGTGAGGGCATCCTCGCCGGAATACACATCAATCTTATCGCCGCACAGAGCCATGATTTCCACCATCTGGGCCATATTGCCGGTGGCTTCCTTCACCGCTGCAATCCGGGGATGCTCGGCAAGCTTGGCCAGGGTCTTGGGCAGCAGATTGCAGCCGGTACGGCCGGGCACATTGTACACAATTACCGGCACGGTAGAAGCATCCGCCACAGTGGTAAAGTGGGTAATCAGGCCGTTCTGGGTGGCCTTGTTATAGTAAGGAGTCACCACCAGCACAGCGTCGGCACCCACTTCGCAGGCGTTGCGGGTGTTCTTCAGCACATGCTCGGTATTGTTGGTGCCGGTGCCGGCAATCACAGGAACCCGGCCCGCAACCTTCTGTACCGTATAGCGGATGACCTCCTTCTGATCCTCCGGCTCAATGGTAGCATTTTCGCCGGTGGTTCCCATCACCACAATGGCATTGATGCCATTTTCAATCTGGAACTCCAGGAAGCGTCCCAGGGCATCATAGTCAATGCCGGTTTTGGTCATGGGGGTGACAATGGCAGTGGCCATTCCGGTAAAGATGGTGTTCTTCATAGTTATCTCTCCTTTGCTGAGTATCGGTATGCAAACGCAGGTTTCCGGAAGCGGGTGATCGGCTTCCTATGCTCCTTACTTTAGACACAAAACCGGCAAAAATATTCATACAGCGGTGTCAATTTTTCAAAAAAGTCACCCACCTGGTCTTTCAGTGCCGGGTCAAATACCTCCGGCCCCGGCTGCAGCTGCCGGATGCAGCTGATCTGCCCTTTCCAGGCGAAATAGGGCTGCAGCGGCGGGTTGTCCGCAGGTTTTGGGCGTTTGTAACACTCCGCCGTCACCGGCATGCCCACCGCCTGCTCCGTCCGGGCCATCAACTCCAGAAACGGTTCCGGGTTGGCGCTGATGCGGCGGCGGAAGTCCTCCATCATGGCCGTGGGTGGATGCCAGAAGAAAAATCCGTAGCTGGCCCCATCCGGCGTGATTTCAAAAAACAGGCAGGGGTTCTCCGCCCACCACTGCACATCCTTGCGGATGCAGATCCAAAGGCTTTCCTTATAGGGCTCCGGCGGGTGCATCCGGGCATCCCGGTAAATCCGGCTGACCTTCAGTACGTTTCCCGGGGTTTCCTGAAAGGGGACAAACAGCTCCTGTCCCAGGGCCTTCATCGGCTCGTACAGAGACTGGGTATACTGCTTTTTGTGTTCCATGAACCAGTCCCGGTTGTTGTTCATCCGGATTCCCCATAAAAAATCGAAGGTTTCCGGCGTAAACCCGGTAAACATGCAATCACCTCGGCTTTCTCCAGCACAAATCAGGGACAATGCCCCGTACTTCTCGGGCGTGTTTTGTAAATGACCTTTCCAAGATGCTTGACCTTGCAGGGTTTGTCCGGCACCTCAAAAACATAACGCTCACAGGCGTTGATAATCCGGGTACCGTTGTAGTGCAGCTCCCGGGGGATGTCGTGGCCATAGGACAGGTGAACATGACCATGCACCAGGTAGGCAGGCTGATAGCGGTCCAGCAATTCCCGCAGCGCAGCAAAGCCCCAATGGGCCGGATCGTCCGCATCCCCCAATCCTTCCGGTGCGGCATGGGTCACCACAATGTCCACGCCCCCGGAGCGCCACAGCTTCCAGCGCAGCTTGGCAATCCGCATCCGCATCTGATAGTCGGTATATTGGTGTGGTCCGGGGTGATATCTGCGGCAGCCTCCCAGGCCCAGAATCCGCAGACCATTGTACTCCACCAGATGGTCGTCAATACAGTCACAGCCCTCTGGCGGTTCCTGACAGTAAGCACCGTCGTGGTTGCCGTGGACATAGAGCACCGGACAGCGGGCCATGGTCACCAGAAAGCTCAGATACCGGGAACTCAAATCTCCGCAGGAAAGGATCAGGTCATACTCTTTCAGTCGCCCGGGCTGGTAGTAGTCCCACAACGCAGGGCATTCCTCATCCGAGACACTCAGTATCTTCATGGTTTCTGACCTCCTTTTCTGCCGGAATCTGATCCCGATAGATTCCCAGTTCCCGGACAAGGTTCTTGGACATCGGCAGGATATCATCAAATTGGGGAATTTCTCCCAATACATTGTCGCACAGCCAGTCCATATGCAGCAGCTCTTCCGGCTGGAACCGACGGGTTCCGTCGTTTTTCACCGTGCCGTCCTGGGCCACAATCCGCCGCTGGAAGGGGTCGATGGTACCCTTGGTCATGCCGTCCTGCAAAATGTTGGCCAACTGATGCACACCTTCCGGCAGTTTGTTGGACATGCTCAGTCCGATGACGCCGCTGTCCATACCCAGCCAGTAGTTCAGGGCGGTGGAGATGCCTTTCTCCCGCTTCCAGCCGCCAGCCAGAATGCTGCGGATCACAAATTCATAGAATTTTCCCCACAACCAGATGGGTGCGCACAATGGCACCAGATTTCCCCGGTCGTCCATGAGATAAGTGCCGTAGCTGCAGAAATCCAGGAACATTTTCGCCTGGGTAGGGGCATCCCGGTTGGAAATTACCCGGATACCGTCTTCAAAAAAGTCCGTCTGAGGCGTCCCTGGCAGGCAGGACCAGCGCAGTTCAATCTGGGCCCGGGGGTTGGTCAGCTGGGCGCCCAAAGCGAATGCATTGATGGATGCCGGTACGCCGAAAATGGGAGAACCGGCAATATAGCCAATCCGGTCGTCACCGGCGATGGCACCGGCAATGGCGCCGGTGATGAATTTGGCTTCGTAAATCCGGCCGTAATAGGTACGGATGCTGGTATAGGGCTGGTCCACGGAGCAGTTGAGGAAGCGTACCTTGGGGTATTTCACCGCCGCCTTCAGCGTGGCCCGGCTCAGAGGCGGGGAAGTGGTAAACACCACCTGGGCCCCATCCTGCACCGCCTGCTCAATGGCCTGCTCCGCCAGTTCCGGGGAATTGGCGTCATAATAACTGCGCACCTTGATTTTGTCACCGAATACCTTCTCCAGATGGGTGCGTCCGGCTTCGTGACCCATGGCCCAGGTGCTGTTGGCCGGGGTCAGCTGATGAACAAAGGCCACATCCAGCTGATCCAATCCCGCAAACAGGCGAGACACAATATTTCCCTTGGTGTCATCCTCGGCCTTGGTCTGGACCTTCACCGAGTCTTCCTTGCTGGTGGCTACCATGTCTTCCCACAATGCGCCAACGCTCTTTTTCAGTTCCGCAGTGGACAGCCGTCCCAAATCTGCAAAGGGGTACAGTTCCAGCCACAGCAGCAGCGCTTCCTCCGGAAGCACGCCTTCGGCTTTATCACTGACACTCTGGAAGGCGTCCCGGAAATACTGGAAGTAAGCGTTGAAGGTTCGCCGCTCCGCTTCCGTCCAGACCTGGCCGTTTTCCTTGTCCAGCCGGGCCAAAAGTTTGGCGTAATCCCCAGGTCGGCGGAACTGCACGGAATAGATCTGGGAGCCTTTATAAAATTCCAAAAATTCCCAATATGCTTTGATTCTGGGTTCCTCGGACTGTTCCGGCAGAATCCGCCGGACATTGCCGGGAATCCGGGGAGAACCAAAATGCCGCAGCACGCTGACCCGCTTATTTCCTTCCTGGACATAGAAATTGCCCAGATATTCAAAGCAAAGAATGGGGTCGGTAATGCCGGTGTCTCCCAGGTGTGCATCGCACAGGGTGATCCACTTGGCGGCAAACTCCGTCTTGAGATCCAGCAGCGGGCGGAAGGATGCGGTAAAGGCCGTAATCCGACCAGCGGATTTCACGCCCACAATTCGCTCCGCCGGGATTTCCACCAGGCCCACGTCCGTCACCACATCCCCGGCATTTTCCGGCAGGAGGTCATCCAGCACAGCCGGATGGGGATCTTTTCCGGACATCAGCAGTTCCCGGTATTCCTTTTGCCCCAGACGCAGCGCCTGGGAATATTCATCCATAGCTGTTTGTATGCTCATAAGAAGCCTCCCGAAAGAAGGTGTTTTACCCATATATCATAGCACATTTTTGTAAGTTTGCAACAAAAATCTAGGCTTCTCTCCGGCAATTCCCAGTGGGAAGCATTGCATTGTTCCCCATTCCATGGTACAATTCCTTGAAGGAAATCCCAGGAGGCGGCGTTATGGATACGGATACCTTGCTCTTTTTCGCAGGCCGGTCGGAGGCGCTGGCGCTGTTCGAAATCCTGGAAGGGCAGATTCTGTCCCGGATTGCCAATGTCAAAATCAAACTTACAAAGACCCAGATTACCTTCGCCAATCCCAAAGGATTTGCCTTCGTTTCCTTTCTGCCGGTACGCAGGGCAAAGCGGCGCCCGCCGGTCTACCTGACGGTGACATTCGGTCTGGGGTACCGGAAGGAATCTTCCCGGATTGATGCTGCCACCGAACCCTACCCCAACCGCTGGACCCACCATGTGATGATTTCCAAACCCGAAGACGTGGACGAGGAGCTGCTGTCCTGGATTGCAGAAGCCGCCGCCTTTTCCGCCGCAAAATAAAAAATCCGGATGGACACCCATCCGAATGGAACAGAAACCAGAAAGGAGTAATCCCCATGGCCTCTCCCTTTGATATGCCCTTTTCCAAGGTCTACCCCCTGCTGATTGCCAAAGCCCAGCGCAAAGGCAGAACCCAGCAGGACGTGTACGCCGTCACCACCTGGCTCACCGGATATTCCCAGCAGCAGCTGGAACAGATGCTGGAAAGCAGCCTTACCTATGGAGATTTTCTCCGTCAGGCGCCCCATCCCAATGAAAACCGCCGGAAAATCAAAGGCAGCGTCTGCGGCGTCCGGCTGGAAACCATCGAAGACCCGCTGATGTGGGAGCTGCGGTGCCTGGACAAGCTGGTGGATGACCTGGCCAAGGGAAAACCCCTGGAGAAAATCCTGAACCCAAAATAAACATAAAAAAAGGAAATAACCCTGGAACAATCGACTCACCACTTCGATCATCCAGGGTTATTTCCCATAATTCTTGGGTTCTATCATTGGGTAACCTCTCTTTCTACGATTTTGGAGATTGGTTAGTACATTGGACTCACTCCTTTTGTGCCTTTATCTTACCTCTTGGGATCGTATTTTGCAAGATGGAATCCTCCCTAAAAATAGTTGGGAAAATCCGTGCAAAACGCAGATTTTCCCCATTTCTGCCAGAATACCATTGACTATTTTTCTTCTTTGCGCTATGATAAGAGTGTTGGGCGGCCATTCTGGCGGCCCTTTTTCTGCGCAAAAACACGCCTGCCCCAAACGGAGCAGGCGCATGTTCTATGTAACCTTACAGACCAAACAGATAGCTGACGCCGCTAATCAGGCCGTACACCGCCAAGGTGGTAATCAGGCTGGATACCAAGGTTCCCAGCAGAATGGCCAGGGCGCTGTAACGTTTGTTGATCCCCGCCAGGTTTGCCACAATGGCGCTGAGCCAGCAGCCCACCCCGGTAAAGGGCACGGACACCGCCAGGAAAATTCCCCAATGGCCATACTTCTGCAGGCACTTGCGGACAAACGCCCGGGGCTTGGCCACAGAACCAGGAAGCATCCGGGAAGCGCTGCGGACATGGGCAGTAAGCTTCTTCGGTTTGGCCTTCAGCAGGAAAGGCACCGGCAGATAAGCTCCCACAGAAGAGGCCAAAAAGGCAAGATACCATTTCAGTTTCAGCGATGCCGCCAGCAGGATGGCTCCCTTATTTTCCACAAAGGGCAGCACCGAAGCCACAAATACTTCCACAATTCTGGAAGAGGCAATTCCGGAAAAAAGCGACGCAATGGGTGCCACAGGGATCCCTCCTTCTGTGTCGTTTTTATCAGAACCATTTTACCTGCTGCGCGCGCCCTTGTAAAGGCAATTTCTGTGAACAATTTTATAAAATTGGGAAACGGGTCAGGAAATTTTTGCCATTTGCCGTCTTGATTCCGGAAAAATGGTTGTTTTCCAGGGAAACCTGTGATATAATGCAAAAAATGTGTTGTTCTTTACAGGAGGAGCCGCCATGGCACAGCTTCAGAATTTCCGCACTGCATTCAACGGATTCAACCGGGAGGACGTGGTGCATTATCTGGAATATCTCAATACCCGGCACCAGAATCAGATCAATCAGCTCACCGCAGAGGCTGAGGAGCTTCGTTCCCGTCTTGCCAATCAACCGGAGGATCAGCAGGCGCTGATTGACGAGCTGAAGGCCCAGATTGAGGATCTGACCCAGCAGCTGGAACAGGCAAATCAGGCCCGGGAAGAAATTCCCGCCGATCCGCAACCGGCAGCGCCCTCTGGCAATGCCGAGCTGGACACCTACCGCCGGGCTGAGCACGTGGAGAAAACCGCCCGGGAGCAGGCGGAACTGATTTACCACCAGGCCAATGGGGTTCTGACGGAGGCCACCGGGAAGGTGGAGCGTGTCAGCGCCGACATTACCGCCGTGGCAGACCGGGTTGCAGGCCAGCTGACCCAGCTGCAGATGGCTGTCAGCAGCAGCAAGCAGGTTTTGCAGGATGCCGCCTCTTTGATGCGTGCCATCCGGCCCAACAAATGAGGAAACTACTGTTATAAATCTTCCGCCGGAAAAGGCGGAAGATTTGTTTTGTGATGGGAGGAACCTATGGTAATTACCAAACCGGAGTATTTTGACCAATTTCGCTGTCTGGCTGCCGTCTGTCCCGACAGCTGCTGCAAAGAGTGGTCCGTCCAGATAGACCCGGAAGCGGCACAATATTACCGCAGCCTGCCCGGTGCTTTGGGGGATCGTCTGCGGCAGGTGCTGCAGACCCAGGAGGGCGAGACGGTGATAACCATAGAAGATGGCCGCTGCCCCATGTGGCGTACCGACGGCCTGTGCCGGATTCAGGCGGAACTGGGAGAACAGGCCCTGTGCACCACCTGCCGGGAATTTCCCCGGCTGACCCATGACTATGGAGATTTCCGGGAACTGGGTCTGGAACTGAGCTGTCCGGAGGCAGCCCGGTACATTCTGGCATCCCCCGCCCCGGCGTTCCTCACGGAAAATTTTCCCGGAGCGCAGGAGGGAGATTACGACGAAGAAGCCATGTCCATTCTGAAAGCTTCCCGGGAAGTTGTGCGGCATCTTCTGGCGGATACCTGCCGCCCCATCGGGCATACCCTTGCCCTAATGCTGCTCTACGGCTGCCAGGTGCAGGGCTGGCTGGACGGCGGGGAGGAACCGGCGTTTGACCCGGATGCCGCCCTGGAAACCGCCGCAGAAATGGCAAAACCTGGAAACATGGAGGAAATTCTGGATTTTTTCCGCTCGTTAGAGCTTCTGACCCAGCGATGGGCGGAGCGCCTGGCTCATCCATGCCCCGGTCCCTGGGACAGCCGCACCCTGGCGCTGGCACGATATCTGGTGGACCGGTACTGGCTTCAGGCGGTGTCGGATTACGATGTCTACAGCCGGGTGAAATGGATTGCCGTGGCCTGTCTGGTGCTGCGGCAGCTGAGTGGGGATTTTCCCGCCACCGCCCAGCTGTTTTCCAAGGAGATTGAAAATGACGCAGACAACTTAGACGCCATCCTGGATGCCGCCTATACCCACCCGGCCTTTACCGATGACAAGCTGCTATTTCTGCTTCTGGCATAAGGAAAGCCCCCGCAAAATGCGGGGGCTTTCCTTCCGTTTTTATAAGGTGATGCTGACTTCTCCGCTGGAAAGGGTCTGGGTCTGTCCGTCGTCATAGCGCACCAGCAGGTGACAGGCATCGTCAATGCCCAATGCCTGGGCCCGCCGCTCCGTTCCTCCCAGGAAAACCGTGACCTGTTTCCCAAGAACCAAGCTGCGCTGCCGGTATTCTTCCAGATACTCGGCTTTTCCCGTGTAACAATTCCAGAAATGTTCCAGAAATGCCGCCGCCAGGCGGTTTTTTCCGTCGTTCACCGGGGCATCAAAAATCGCTCCGGCAATGGATAGCAGTTCCTCGGGGAAACCCTCCCGGGGTGGATAGAGGTTGATTCCCACCCCCACAATGGCGGTTTCCAGGGTGCCGCTTTCCATGTCGTAGGCCCCTTCCGTCAGGATGCCGCAGACCTTTTTCCCATTCAGGAAAATATCGTTGACCCACTTGACCTGGGCCGCTGCGCCGCCTGCCGATTCAATCGCCCGGCACAGCGCCACCGCCGCCACCGCAGTCAGAGGAAGATTCTGCTGGGCAGAAACCGGTCGGGGCCGCAGCAGCAGGCTCAGGTAAATCCCCGTTCCTTCCGGAGAATAGAAGATTCTTCCATAGCGTCCCCGTCCTCCGGTCTGGGCATTGGAAATCACCACATACCCCTCCGGCGCCCCTTCCTGGGCCCGCTGCCGGGCCAGGGCGTTGGTGGAAACCGTGCTGGGAACCACTTCCACGGTAAAGCTTTCCCGAGAATGCAAGTACTTTTCCACCCCCGGAGCGGACAGAATGTCCGTTTCCTCCGAAAGGCAATAGCCCCGGTTGGTGACCGCATGGA
Organism: uncultured Oscillospiraceae bacterium; assembly: GCA_944387145.1. Taxonomy (GTDB): domain Bacteria; phylum Bacillota; class Clostridia; order Oscillospirales; family Oscillospiraceae; genus Faecousia. The sequence goes on from CALXDU010000010.1 coordinate 11,173, forward strand.
TAGGATATCCCTCCTGGCGCAGAAGCCCGATGGCTTTCCACACCGCCGCCCGGGACAGATTCAGTTTCTGGCCCAGTTCCTGTCCGGAAAAGTAGATTCCTTTGTTGGCTTCCAGCAGCGCCAGCAGTCGTTCCTTCGTGGTCATGGTTCCTCCTGTTTCCATCGGCACAGCCCGCTCCATTGGCAGTCGGGGCAGATTTCCTCCCGCCGCCCGGGCTGTAAAATCTCCTGGGTAACCTTTCGGTCAAAGTCCTGATAATGCAAAACCTGTCCCGGTTCCAGGCCGCAGAGCCGCAGCACCCCTTCGTCGTAGCGAAGGACTTGCTCCTGGGTTGTGCAGGTGCCGCTTTGGTTATTGGGGCAGCTGCCGCAGATTTCGTCCATTTCCGGCGCCAGGCGGATCATGGGATTGGATTGCAGCATACTCTGGATGGCTCCCATATTGGCAACAAAGCCGTCATTATATCCCTTTCCCTGGAAAAACCGCAGACACAGCCCATGATGAGGGCGCAGGGGAAAAACAGGATTTTCCATGGGATTCACCCGATCCGGATGGCACGGCAGAGCCGTCCCCGCAAAGCAAGGGCCAGGGCCGCTTTCAGAAGATCGGGGATGATGTAAGGAATGACGCACCAGCCCAGGGCCGTTCCCAGACCGATGGCTCCGGTGGTTCTGGCGTAGACATACATAAACCAGACCGTGCCGAAGGCATAGCAGGCCGCCGTTCCCAGCACCATGGATGCAAACAGCACGAAAGTTTTTTTCCCCAGCATCACTTCCATGGCCCACATCACCAGGGCCGTCAGCTGAAAGCCCACGATATAGCCGCCGGTGGTTCCGGCCAGGCAGCCGATTCCCCCGGAAAATCCGGCAAACACCGGCACACCCACCAGGCCCAGCAGCAGATACACCAGCACAGCCAGGGAGCCCCGCTTGCCTCCCAGCACGGCTACGGCCAGGAAAATGCCAAAGGTCTGCATGGTAAAAGGTACTGCACTGGGGATGGAAATCCAGGAACAAATGGAAATCAGCACCGCAAACATGGCAATATAGACCATATCCCGGGTTTTGGTTGTGGATTGTGTGGTTACAGCTGTCATAACGGTTTCCTCCTGACAAATTGGTTGATTCTGTCAGAAGTATACCACTGTCGCCTCCGCATTGTCAACCATTTTTATTTTTAGGTTGACAATTATCTTTTCTTACCTTCTCCATAACAAAGTTGGTAAGCCCCACGCCGAAGCGGAAAACGGTTTGCTCCCGGCGCACCTGATAGCCCCGCTTTTCAAAGAAGGGTTTTGCGGTGATGGATGCATGGGTGGTAATGTTTCCGGGAACGGCAGCTTCCAAAGCGTCACACAGCGCCGTGGCAATGCCCTGGCTCTGGTAATCCTTATGCACATAGAGCCGATCCAGGTACCCTTCCCGGCTGATATCCCCAAAGCCAACGATGTCCCCATCCTTCACCGCAATCAGGGTCAGGTGTTCCAGAAACGACCGGTTCCACCCTTCCAAATCTACCTTTCCCGTAGCCCAGGCATCCAGCTGGGGCTGGGTGTAATCTCTGGCATTGACGGTGTGGACAGTATCATAAAACAGCCGGGCCAGTTCCGGGCAGTCGGCGGGGGTATAGGTTCGGATTTCCATAGGTTACCTCCAGAATTTTCAACACAACCTCATAAGAATCGAATCTTCTTGACAGAGGATGCCGGATTCGACGGCAGCTTGCTATGCAAGCTGCACAGCGTGTCAAAAAAGCCTCGCAGAGTTTGCTGCGGCAGCAGCAAATAAAGTTAAAATCGTTTTCTGCCGGGGCATGTACCTGGCAGAAAACACTTATCAGGCTGCAAGTGTGGAATTTGTCCCCCGTCGGGGGACAAATTATGCGCGCAGCAGACTGCTTTCCGTTGTCGGAAAAGCCCGCAGGGGTTTTTCGACAGTCTTAGCAACCCTCCCCCGGAGGGGTGCAGTTAAGTGGGTTCGAATCCCTCTTATGCTTCATACAAAAGAAAAGCCTAATCACGAATGTGGTTGGGCCTTCTGGCAGAGGATGAGGGATTCGATAGCAGCTTGCTGTGCAAGCTGTAAGGTGTGCGCTTCCGAGTGGAAGCGCAGCAACCCTCCCCCGGAGGGTTGCATTTAAGCGGGTTCGAATCCCTCCTATGCTTCATACAAAAGAAAAGCCTAATCACGAATGTGATTAGGCTTTTCTTGGCAGAGGATGAGGGATTCGAACCCCCGCGAACGGAGTCAGAGTCCGGTGTGCTACCGTTACACTAATCCTCTTGGTGGAGACAACAGGACTCGAACCTGTGACCTCATGCGTGTGAAGCATGCGCTCTAACCAGCTGAGCTATGCCTCCATGTCGGAGCAAGTGTTATTATACCACATTTTACCGGAAAGTCAACACCAATTTCCGGAAATTTTTCAGTTGCTTTCCGGGAAATTTCTGGTATCCTAATGCAGAGGAGGGAAGCGCCATGGAATATGCCAATATGTACCCGGGAGTTTTTCTGTCCCGGCCCAACCGCTTCATCGCCCATGTGGAGATTCAGGGGCAGACCGAGGTGGTGCATGTCAAAAACACCGGCCGCTGCCGGGAGCTGCTGATTCCCGGCGTCCGGGTATACTGCCAGCGCTCCCAGAATCCCGCCCGGAAAACCAAATACGATCTCATCGCCGCGGAAAAAGGCAGCCGTCTGATTAACATGGACTCCCAGGCCCCCAACCTGGCCGTGGGACAATGGCTGAAATGCGGCGGTCTGGGCCCTGTGGAGCAGCTCCGGGCAGAAACCATTCATGGCGAGTCCCGGTTTGACTTTTCCTTTGTCAAAGACGGCAGACAATGCTTTCTGGAAGTCAAAGGCGTAACTTTGGAAAATGACGGAATCTGCGCCTTTCCCGACGCTCCCACCCAGCGGGGAGCCAAGCACCTGCGAGGACTGGCTCAGGCTGCCAAAGAGAGTTACGGCGCTTACGTGCTCTTTGTCATTCAGATGCAGGATGTATTCTGTCTGCGGCCCAATGATGCTACCGACCCGGATTTTGGTACAGCATTGCGGGAAGCCGCCGCTGCCGGGGTGGAAATTTTGGCCATGGACTGCTCGGTGACGGAAAGCACCATGGTTCTGCGCCAGAGCGTCCCGGTGGAGCTTTAAAACGCCCCGTTGCGTTATCGGTCAAACTATGCTAGAATCAAAAGAAAATTTCAGGAGGATTCTATGGATCACAGCTATCAAGCAGCAGAACTATTTTTGAATGGCAGCAACTGCGCCCAGGCCATTGCGGTGGCTTTTTGCGACGTAACCGGCATGGAGCCGGAACTGGCTGCCCGGATGTCCAGCTCTTTCGGCGGCGGCATGGGCCGGCTGCGGGAGGTTTGCGGCGCCGTCAGCGGAATGCTGATGGTGGCAGGACTTCTGTATGGCTACGACGACCCCGGCGAGAAGGACGCTAACAAGAAGGCCCACTATCAGCTGGTGCAGAATCTGGCAGGGCAGTTCCGGGAGGAAATCGGCCACATCGTCTGCCGGGAGATTTTGAAAAATCCCCCCTCGGACCCCAACCCCACCCCTCGGACTGCGGAATTCTACAAAACCCGTCCCTGCGCCCGGATGGTAATGACCGCCGCCCGGATTCTGGACCGGTACATCGAAGAGCACCCTGTGGAAAAGCCCAACCTGTAAAAACAGTTCAAAACCGCCTGAAACGTTTTGTTTCAGGCGGTTTTCCGTTCATGGGCGGAACCCTTCAAAAATGGGAATCCATCCTTCCTGCACTGCGGTATCATAGTCTTCCTTGCTGCGCAGGGTCCAGCTGACCCCTTTTGCCTTCCAGAACCGGCGGCAAAGTTCCAGGCTGACGGTATTTTTCCGATGGTCAAACCGGTAGGCAATGAAGTCCGGCACTCCGGTGAAGTTGGCCATCAGGTGGGTCAGGGCAAAGCGCATATGCTCCGGCAGGTCATTGCGGGTTTTCAGGAAGTCCTCCGCCAGCTGTCCCCGGATAATGTCCGGGCGGTGTTTTTTCAGCCATGCCAGACACCGGGGGTCGAAAGATTCCAGGCAGAATACCCCTTTGTAGCCTTCCAGCATCTTGCACACCGCTTCTGCCAGGGCAGCATGGTTGCCGTCCACCGGCTTCAGCTCCACGATCATAGGAGCCTTGCCGTTGAACAGGGTCAGCACGTCCATAAATTCGGGTATGGTCTGCTCCGTGCCCTCCAAATGGTACTGGCTCAATTCCTCGGTGGTCAGATCCTCCACCCGGCCCGGCTGGCCGGTGGTACGGTTGAGCAGGGAGTCGTGGATTACCGCCAGATTGCCGTCTTTCATCAGGTGCACATCCAGCTCCACCCCATAGCCCCCATCCAGGGCCGCCTGAAATGCCGCCAGGCTGTTTTCCGGAACACCCGCACCGTGAAGACCCCGGTGGGCATAGGACCAGCCCAGCAGTTCCTTCCAGCCGGGATGATCCCGGCGGCAGCGGGTAGAGAGCAGATACAGCACTGCGCAGATAATCAGCAGATTGATCATGGTTACGCTTCCTTTCGGTTAATCGTCGATGTCAAAGGCCTCCAGGCCCTTTTTCGTCTGCACCTTGTTGTCACCGTGCTGGACAAAGCCCATGGTCAGGAAAGACCCAAAGACAAAAATCGCCGCGTAGGGAAACAGGGTTTTATAATCCACATGTTCCAGAAGCCAGCCCGCCACAATAGGGGTGGCAATCTGGGCGGTCATGGAGAAAGTATAGTACAGCCCGGTGAACTTGCCCACCTCGCTGCCTTTGCACATCTCCACCACCATGGGAAGGGAGTTCACATTGATGGCAGCCCAGGCAATGCCCACCAGCACAAACAGGCCATACAGCACCGGAGAGAAGGTGGAGAAGGCCATGGTGTACAAGAACGCAGCAAAGAAGCTGCCCGACAGCAGCAGGGTTCCAAAGCGAATGGTTTTGCGCCGCCCCACTTTACTTGCCACACTGCCCACCGGGATGTAGCTGAAAATGGCGCCGGCGGTGGCGATGGTCAGGCAGGTGTTGGCCTGGCCCAGGGTCATATTCCAGCTCCGGGCCGCATAGACAGAAAACCAGGTAGTAACCCCATTGTAGCCGATAAACCACAGGGCAATGGACACCAGCAGGAAGCGAAGGCTCCGTTTGACCTCGGCAGGCAGCACCTCGCCGCTGTCCGTTACCTGGGTCAGGGTGTCCTCCGGATGGGCCTGCTCGTAAGCCAGCTGCTTTTGCACCAGCTTCGGCTCGTTGACCAGGGCCATCACCACCGCCAGGGATACCAGCATAATCCCCCCGACAATGGCAAACAGGGGCAAATAAGAGGTATACACATCCGGGGTAGTTTTATACAAAAAAGTGGTAATAATCAAATATAGGATGCCGCCCAAAGCGCCCATCAGGTTGATGATGGCGTTTGCCTTGGAGCGCAGGGGCTTGGGGGTCACGTCCGGCATCAGCGCCACCGCCGGGGAGCGGTAGGTACCCATGACAACCAGCAGCACACCCAATCCCACAATGAAGCAGGCCAGTTTCCAGGTTGCGGGGGAGGCGTGGTAGCTGTCCGTCAGCACAGGCAAAGTCATCATCACCGCCACAGCCGCCAGGGTGCCGAAGAGAATGTAAGGCCGGCGGCGGCCTAAGGAACTGGTGCATTTATCCGACAGGGAGCCGAACAGCGGCAGCAAAAACAGCGCCAGCACATTATCCGCCGCCATAATCATGCCGCAGATGCTCTCACCCATACCAAAGGTTTCCGTCAGAATCTTGGGAATCAGGTTGTCATACATCTGCCAGAAGGCACAGATGGACAAAAAAGCAAAGCCTACAAAAACAGTGCGCCGGGTGTCAAGCTTCATGGGGGAGCCTCCCTTTTCCGTGATTTGACACCATTATACTATTTTCGGCAAAGCTTGTCCAGCGAAAACCAGATTGTTAAGAAAACGTAAATTTTCCACCATTCCTTTTGTAAAGCCCCCCAGACGGGTTGCGGTTTTTCCTGGGAATGCTATAATAACGAAAACAAGACCTGCGAGGCGGTTGGCTATGAAAAAAATGCTGTTTATCATGAACCCCGTAGCCGGGCAAAAGAAGGCAAACAAATTTTTATCCGACATCCTTCTGCTGTTCAGTCAGGCAGGATATGAAATTATCACTTATATGACCTCCGGCTCCGGCAGCGCCTCCCAGGCTGTGAAAACCTGGGGCGGCGAAGTTGATCTGATTGTATGCTGCGGCGGCGACGGTACCATGAACGAAACCGTCACCGGACTGCTGGGCGCCGGTCTGCAACCCCCCATCGGCTATATCCCCGCAGGCACCACCAACGATTTTGCTTCCAGCCTGCACCTGTCGGGCAACATCATGCAGGCAGCCCGGGACATTCTGGAAGGAGAGCCGGTGTCTTATGATGTGGGCCGGTTTGGGGAGCGGTATTTTTCCTATGTGGCTTCTTTTGGTGCCTTTACCAAGGCCAGCTATCTCATGCCCCAGAACATCAAAAACGCCCTGGGACATGCGGCCTATGTGCTGGGGGGCATTTCGGAAATCTCCCAGATTCACACCGAGCATATCCGCATGGAAATTGACGGGCAGCCGGTAGAGGATGATTTTCTTTTCGGCGCCATCTGCAACTCCACCTCCATCGGCGGCATTTTATCTCTGGACCCCAAGCAGGTGGACATGGGAGATGGTCTGTTTGAAGTGCTTCTGGTACGTTCTGCCCGGAACGTGGAAGAAATCGCCGAATGCATTCGGGCGGTACAGAGTCAGGTGTACAACTGCGCCATGATTACCTTCCGCAGCGCCAAAAAAGTCACAGTTTATGCCAACCCCGACATGCCCTGGACTTTGGACGGCGAGCGGGAGAAGGGCCACGAAACCATTGAAGTGGAGAACCTCCACCACGCCATCCGCCTGATGCAGAGAAAGGACAGCCATGCTTAATACCACGCTGTGTTATGTAACCCAAGGAGACCAGGTTCTGATGCTCCACCGGGTAAAGAAGAAAAACGACATCAACAAAGACAAATGGATCGGCATTGGCGGCAAATTTGAAAACGAAGAAAGCCCGGAACAGTGCCTGCTCCGGGAAGCCAAAGAAGAGACCGGTCTGACCCTTACCTCCTGGCGCTGCCGGGGTGTGGTGACCTTCCTGAACAGCTGCTGCGAAGGGGAGTACATGTACCTGTTCACCGCCGACGGCTTTGAAGGGCAGCTGAAAGCGTGCGACGAAGGGCAGCTCCAGTGGGTCAGCCGGGAATTTCTGAACCAGCTTCCCAAGTGGGAAGGAGATCAGATTTTTCTGGACCTGCTGTGGCAGGATGCTCCCTTTTTCCTGCTGACCCTGCGCTATGAGGGCGACACCTTGGTAGAAGCGGTGCTCAACGGCGAGAAAATCCGATAACCAGCAGGAGAAGAGCAGTAAACTCTTCTCCTGTTTTTTGCAAAAAATAAGCAAATCTTAAACTGGAGAAAAAGACTTCCTAAGCATTGATGTGATACAATATCGCCAATCGAAAAGGATGGTGATACCCATGAAAAAGAAAACGGGTCTGTTTGTTCTGCTTACCGTGCTGGCAGTGCTGCTGATTGGGCTGATGGGCGCCAAGCCCCTGTACAACCTGTACCGGGATGTGTCCTTCGCCTGGGTGGAGCACAGCCAGGCGGAGCTGGAAATCAAAGCATACGCCGACGAAAAAGGCATCTCCTTCGGCGAATACCCGCAATACATGATTGATCTTTACGAAGCCAACCCGGAAACCAAGGATTTTGTCCTGAACTATCCCTTCCGGAAAAAACAAACTGTGGATTTAAGCGGCTACGACATCAGCCAGGGCGTGCCTCTGTTTCTGCAGTGGGACCCCATGTGGGGCTATGAAAAATACGGCAGCAGCTGCATCGCCGTTACCGGCTGCGGCCCCACATGCCTGGCCATGGCCGGCTACTATCTCACAGGGGACGCTGCCATGAGCCCTGACCAAATCGCCAAATTTGCCCAGCGGGAAGGGTACTACCAAGCCGGTTCCGGCTCTTCCTGGACGCTGATCAGCGAGGGCGCCGGGAAACTGGGCTTGCAGGCCAAGGAACTGCCCCTGGTAAAGAAGAAAATCACCGATGCCCTGGAAGCTGGATTCCCGGTGATTCTGTCCATGGGCCCGGGTGAGTTCACCTCTTCCGGTCACTATATTGTCCTGACCGGAGTAGAAGACGGCGATTTCCGGGTCAATGACCCCAACAGCCGCCTGCGCTCCCAGCGGCTGTGGAGCTACGAGGAACTGGAAGACCAGATCCGCAATATCTGGGCCATTTCCAAATAAGATTACAGGAATTGAGGAAACCATACGGAAACTATGAGCAAATTCAACGGCAATCAAATCAAATTCTTCATGGCAGCGCTGATGGTGCCTGACCCCTTTGCCCAGTTTCCTTCCTGTATCTGCATTGCGGAGCGCATGGGAAAGAAAGCCCCTTCGAGAGCGAAACATTGGTTTCGCTCCCTGTTTTTATTTCTGTGGCAGTCCCAGGGCCGCAGTGACCAGAATGCCCAGGTTCGCCTGGTAGATTTCCTCGAATTGAGACAATGGCAGAGGACTTTCCCCCAGGCCGCACTCAATGGTAAAGCCCGGACGGCGGAAACTTTGGATAAACCAGTCCTTATACCCGGCAAAGCTGGATTCATAGGGCACATCCTCCAGTTCGTACCCGCTGATCCGGGAAAATTCCTCCGCCAGTTCCCTGGCCCCGGGCACCTGGTAATCCTGAAACTGCCAGTAAATCACCTTGCCCTGGGTATGGTAGGCCAGTACCAGCTCCGGATTTACTTCCTCGGTAAGTTCCGCCATGGCAATGGACTCCCGCTGGCTCAGAGGTGCCCGGCCCACATAGTCCCGGGGGGCCGGACGGTCGTAACCCTGGCGGAATTTGATTTCCCGGGCCAGCAGCCACCGGGCGGGATACTGCAAATTGGGGTCCACCCCCAGCAGATTGGCTTTCCACCCGTTGGGGAAGGGAATGGCAGGGAAATTGTCGGCAATCTGCCGGGCAGCCACATAGGGAAGCGTTCCCGGCTCCGTTTCCCCGGTGGCCAGATCTACCCCGTCGGGATTGACCATGGGAACCAGATGGATGGTGGACGCTTTCAGAATGGTCTTGGCGGGCACGCCGTAGAGTTTCCCGCCGGTTTCGTAAGCCTGTGCCAGTTCTTCTGCGAATTTCAGCAGTACCGGGGTGGTAATCCACTCGTTGGCATGGAAGGCGGCGCTGTAGATCACGTTCCGCTCCCCCTCTCCCATGGAAAGGGCGCAGATGGGATTTCCGAAGGCACTCTGGGTCAGCACCCGGCTGCGAAGAAACGGATACCGAGCAGAGAGCGCCTGCACCGCTTCCCGGCATCGTTTGCTGGTCATGGGAACATCGGTCTGAACGATAGCCAAAAAATCACCTCCCGGCATGGTATGCGCCGGGAGGTGATTTTGTTCCCAATATGCAAAAATTACAGATCCAATTTCAGGTCGTTCTCCTGAATCCAGCCCCACTTGCGCAGAATCTGGCAGAAAACCGTGCTCAGCACCGCAGGCAGCACAAAGCAGATCAGCACCAGGCCAATCCAGTCCATGGCAGTAATGCCGGTTTTCACCCCGGCGGCAATGTCATTGACCCATCCGGTGTACACACCGATCTGGCCCACAAAGCCGCAGGTGCCCATGCCGGAGGACACAGCAGCGCCGTTCATCTCCAGGTGGAACAGGCAAGTGGCCAGAGGGCCGGTGATGGCAGATGCCAGCGTGGGAGGAATCCAGATTCTGGGGTTTTTCACAATGTTGGGCATTTGCAGCATGCTGGTGCCCACGCCCTGAGCAACCAGGCCGCCCCAACGGTTTTCCCGGAAGCTCATGACGGCAAAGCCCACCATCTGGGCGCAGCAGCCGGCCACGGCAGCGCCGCCAGCCAATCCGGTCAGTCCCAGGGCCGCGCAGATGGCAGCGGAGGAAATGGGCAGCGTCAGGGCAACGCCAATGACCACCGATACCAGAATGCCCATGAAGAAGGGCTGCAGCACCGTGGCCCACTTGACGAAGTCACCCACTGCTGCGGCACCAGCACCGATGGGAGCCGCCACCAGCCAGGCAAAGCCGATGCCTGCCAGGATGGTCACAATGGGGGTCACCAGAATGTCAACCCGGGTTTCCTTGGATACCAGCTTGCCGCACTCCGCCGCCACAATGGCCACGAAGTACACAGACAGCGGCCCGCCGGCGCCGCCCATGGCATTGGCAGCAAAGCCCACAGGAATCAGGGAAAACAGCACCATAGGCGGGCAGTGCAGGGCAAAGCCAATGGCAATGGCGATGCCCGGGCCAACCATAGCCGAGGCCAGGCCGCCGATGGTGTAGCTTGCCGCCCCTTCTCCGGAACCGATGGTGACGATGACCTGGTTCAGGAAGGCAATGCCAAACTGCTGACCGATGGTGTTGAGAATGGTGCCCACCAGCAGCGTGCAGAACAGGCCCTGGGCCATGGCGCCCAAAGCGTCAATTCCGTAACGCTGCATGGTAAATACCACGTCTTTGCGCAGGAAAAATTTTTTCAGTTTGTCCATGAAAGTCTCCTCTTTCCAGCTTTTATTTGGCATTATTATACTTCCCTGTCAGAAGATGTCAAGAAAAATCCCCGGCATTTTTCCCACCGTTGCGCCCCTTTTCCGGCTGTGGTATAATGCAGGAAACGACCCAAGGAGGCTTTTGTCATGGTACGAGAACTGATTCACGACCCGATTCTGCTGGCCCGGGTTTCCACCCCCGCCGCTGCGGAAGACTTGCCTACTGCCCGGGATTTGCTGGATACCTTGCTTGCCCACCGGGAGACCTGCGTGGGCATGGCTGCCAACATGATCGGCGTAACCAAGCGGATTGTGGCCTTTGATAATGGGGGCAGCTATCAGGTGCTGTTCAATCCGGAAATCCTGAAAACCTGGGAGCCTTACGAAACCGAGGAAAGCTGCCTGTCCTTACTGGGCGGCCCCCGAAAGTGCCTGCGCTACCGGAAAATCAAGGTGCGCTACCAAAATGACGCTTTTCAGACAAGGATTCAGACCTTCTCCGGCTTCCCCGCCCAGATTCTGCAGCACGAAATCGACCACTGCAACGGGGTGCTGATATGATTCCCTATGAAATTGTCCGCTCCCAGCGAAAAACCATTTCCCTTCAGGTAACCCAGGAAGGAAAGGTGCTGGTGCGCTGTCCCCGGCGGCTGTCCCTGAACCAGGTGCGGCGATTTGTCCAGGAACACGAAAACTGGCTGGAAGTCCAGCTGAATAAAATCGCCGCCCAGCCGAAGCTGCCGAAATTGACCGAAGAAGAGCGAAAAGCCCTAGTATCCCAGGCTGCCCAGGAGATTCCCCGTCTGGCAGAATTCTATGCTCCCTTGGTTGGGGTTTCCTACGGCCGAATTACCATCCGCAGCCAGCGGGGCCGGTGGGGCAGCTGCTCCGGGGCAGGGAATCTAAACTTTAACTGCCTGCTGATGCTCACACCGCCTCAAGTGCGGGAATATGTGGTGGTGCACGAATTGTGCCACCGGAAGGAAATGAACCATTCTCCCCAATTCTGGGCGGAAGTGGAGCGGATTCTGCCGGATTACCGCCAGCGCAGGCAATGGCTGAAAGACCAGGGCGGCGCTCTCATCGCCCGGCTGCCCAATAAGGAGGACCCATGAATCTCACCGTACTGACCGAAAACACCACCCTTGCCCCTTCCCTGACTGCGGAGCACGGTCTGAGCCTGTACATCGAAACCGGGAAGGAAAAAATCCTCTTTGACATGGGCCAAAGCGATGCCTTTGCCCAAAACGCAGAAAAATTGGGTATCGACCTGGAAGCCGTGACCCTGGCGGTGATTTCCCACGGTCACTACGACCACGGCGGGGGACTGGAGCGATTTCTGAAAATCAACCAAACCGCCCCGGTGTACCTGAGCAAGTTTGCCTTCCAGCCCCATTTCAACGCATCCGGCAAGGATATCGGCCTGAACCCGGCGCTGCAACATTCTTCCCGGCTGGTGATGGTGGAAGGGGAATGCCCCCTGGCAGAGGGCATTACCTTGCACACAAGCATTCCCTGCGCCGCTCCCATTCCCCAGGAAGGGATGCAGGCGGGGAATCCCCCAGCTGCCGAGGATTTTCGTCACGAGTGTTATGTAACCTTAAAAGAAGGGGAGAAAACCGTTCTTCTCAGCGGCTGCTCCCATCGGGGCATTGGAAACATCGCCCAATTTTTCCGCCCGGATGTTTTCATCGGCGGCTTTCACCTGATGAAGGAACATCGCCGGGAGGTGCTGGAAGAAACCGCCCGTACCTTACTAAGTCTTCCCACGGCGTACTACACCGGCCACTGTACCGGGCAGGACCAATTTTCCCTGCTGCAGGAAAAAATGGGCCTGCGGCTGCACAGTCTTTCCACCGGCACGGTCCTTACATTGTAAGCAAAAAATGAAGAAATTGTGAAATTGCTGATATAATCCTAAAATTTGTCAGGAAAAATCGGTACTATTCAGAATTTACACCTGGAAATCCCTTTGTTATAATGAAACCATCTTCTGAAATAAAGAGAGGTTTTGTCATGAAAAAGGAATTCAAAGTGGCACCGGAAGCGTTCCAGTTTGAAGGCAAGATGCCGCTGCGTCAGGCGTTCCCTCTGGGCTTGCAGCATGTGCTGGCCATGTTCGTGGGCAACCTGACCCCCCTGCTGATTATCACCAGCGCCTGCGGCCTCACCGGCGGCGAGTTTGCCCATCTGCAGGTCAGCCTGCTGCAGAACGCCATGCTGGTGGCCGGTATTGTGACCCTGGTTCAGCTGTACGCGGTAGGCCCTGTGGGCGGCAAAGTGCCCATCATCATGGGTACTTCCTCCGGCTTCATCGGCGTGTTCAACTCCGTAACCGCTTCCATGGGCGGCGGCGTGCTGGCCTACGGCGCCATTATGGGTGCATCCATTCTGGGCGGTCTGTTTGAGACGGTGCTGGGCTTTTTCCTGAAGCCTCTGCGCAAATTCTTCCCCGCTGTGGTCACCGGCACGGTGGTGCTGTCCATCGGCCTGAGCCTGATTTCCGTGGGCGTTAACTCCTTCGGCGGCGGCAACGCTGCACCGGACTTTGGCTCCATGGAGAACCTGTTTCTGGCACTGCTGGTGCTGGTGGTCATTCTGGTGGTCAAGCACACCAGCAAGGGCTTCCTGGGATCCGCCGCCATTCTGGTGGGCATTGTTGCCGGTTACATTGCAGCCTTTGTCATGGCTCTGGTTCTGCCCACCACCGGCGTTACCGCCGAGGGCGTGGAGTACACCAAAGCCTGGGTGCTGAACTGGGACAAAGTGGCCCAGGCCAGCTGGTTCGCCCTGCCGGAACTGATGCCCATCAAGCCGGTGTTTGACATGCGGGCCATTGCTCCCGTGATGATTATGTTCATCGTCACCGCTGTGGAGACCGTGGGCGACATCTCCGGCGTTATGGTAGGCGGCCTGAACCGGGAAGCTACCGACAAGGAGCTGGCCGGCGGCGTTATGTGTGACGGTCTGGGTTCCAGCTTTGCCGCCATCTTCGGTGTGCTGCCCAACACCTCCTTCAGCCAGAACGTGGGTCTGGTGACCATGACCAAGGTGGTCAACCGGTTTGCTCTGGCCACCGGCGGCATCTTCCTGGTGCTGTGCGGCCTGATTCCCAAGCTGGGCGCTCTGGTTTCCATTATGCCCCAGTCCGTTCTGGGCGGCGCTGCGGTAATGATGTTCTCCTCCATCGTCATCAGCGGCATTCAGCTGATTACCCGGGAGCCTCTGACTGCCCGGAATCTGAGCATTGTGTCCGTTGCCCTGGGCCTGGGCTACGGCATCGGCGCCAACACCGGCATCCTGAACCAGGCACCGGAGTTTGTGTCCCTGGTATTCGGCGGCTCCGGCATTGTCCCCGCTGCCCTGATGGCCATTTTGCTCAACGTACTGCTTCCCAAAGAAGAAGCCAAGGTTGAGGCGTAAAAGCGTATAGTAATCCCCCGGTTTCCGCTGGAAACCGGGGGATTTTTTGAAGATCAGCCGTAGTAATTGTAGTAAGGCTCCATCAGCTTTTCTTCCGTTGCGCCTACGCTTTCGGCCCAGGCCAGAAGGTTTTCGCTGTCCAGGAAGATTTCCAGAGAGAAAGAGGTCTGTTCAGACAGCCGGACATACAGGCTGTGGCCGTTGACTTTTATTGTGCGGCCGTCTTTGCCCTCCACTTCCTGATAGGGATGGAAGGTGGCGATCTGCGCCAGATTTCCGGCCTCACAGTCGGCGATGATGGCCCGGAAGAGATTCTCCACGGTCTGCGCCGTCAGGTATTCTTCCGCCACGCCAATATTTCCTATGGAGATATCCAGGGGCTTGGTAACGTATTTCATCAGGTCTTCCGGTGTCCGGATCTCCCGTTTGCCGGAGTGGTAGCCGATGACAGCAGGCAGGGTGCCGCTGTAATGCCGGATCAGCTCCATTCCCTCTGTGTTGGTGGCCGGCAGGTAATATTGGCGTCGGACGGTTCGGCCGTTGTTCAGATAATAAGAAAGATAGACATCATAATAGTCATAGGGATATTCCTCATCCGGGTGCGCCTGGAAAAATTCCCGGCGCTGCTGGTCCACCTGCTCCATGGTCAGCTTTTCCTCCAGACACAGGCTGTGCAGCCGGATCATGTCGGCGATGCCGGCCTCGTCTTTCAGCGTATCATCTACGCTGAAGCTGTAGGTTACGGACGTTACTTCCTCCGGCTGGGGGAGCCAGTCCGCAATTCCCAGCACATCCAGCTTGGTCAGTCCCAGACCGGCAGCCATTGCCGCCGTCAGGATGGCCAGCCCGGCCCAGCTGCGCAGGTAAAACACCCGGGTACTCCGGCGCAGCAGCATCTGCCCGGCAAACCAGCCCACGATCAGACCGGCAAAGGCAAACAGCAGCAGCAGCGGATTCCCCAGGCTGTAGCCCAGTCCGGTGGCATTCAGGAAGATCCAGGCAGCAACCGAGCCGGTGAGGGCCATGGCCACCGCCAGCACCGGAGCCAGCTGCCGGATGGCCAGGAAATCTCCGGCGCTTTCCAGCTTCCGGCGGCGATAGAGCAGGTACGCCCCAATCAGCAGTACCAGTCCCGCAGCGGCGGCAGCCAGCAGATAGCCCCAGGCATCTCCCATGGTAAAGCTGCCGCCGGTGATCTGCTCTATGCCCTTACTGTCCAGGGTTCTGACCTGCTCCGTTTCCAGGTAGCGCTCCGACAGCATCAGCACAGGGCAGAACCGATTGGCAGTGTCCGACGGGGTAATCACGCCGGGAAGCAGGGGGGTAAAGAGGAAATTCACCAGAATGTAGATAATGTAAGAGCCAAAGTTCAGCAGGCCATACACCGCAGCCATCCCCAGCCAGTTGCCTGCGCACTGGACGCAGAACGCAGCCAGAGAGAAAAAGAACAGATACTGCAAATTACTGATAAGGAACCAGTAGGGACTTAGTTGCCAGCCATTTTCCATAGGCGTTCCTGCCAGCATAGGCAGCGCCACCACTGCCATGATGGCGGTGGGAATCAGGCTGAAGCACAGCCCGGACAGAATATGGCTGACAAACCAGCTGCGCCGGCTTAAGGGCAGTGCATGCAGGCCATAGCACATCCGGGTGTTGTACAGATCACCAAACAGCACCGCTGCGGCTGCCAGAGCGTAAAACAAATTGATTACCGCCATAGTCCGGGGAAGCTGGGCAAAGTTGTTGGCAATCCAGAATTTTTCTCTTTCGTCCATAATCAGCACCAGCCCCAGCAGCAGACACAGGGCATACAGTCCCCACAGGGGGAAGAACCGGGTCAGATCCTTGCGGAAGGTTGTCTTATTAAAGAAGGATGTCTTTGACGGCATAGTTCACGCCTCCCAACTCATAAATGAAAATTTCTTCCAGGGACAAGGGCAGCAGGTCATAGTAAGCAGGTTTGGCTGCGGAGGCCTTGGTGCTGATTTCCCATGCCTGACCCCGGACAATCAGGGTCTTCAGGCGCCCGGAGATGGACTCATGGAGAATCTCCAGCCCTGCCGGGGTATCGCCTACGATCTGCAGCTTGTGGGTGTTGCCCTGCATGTCCGCCAGGCTCCGCTCCAGCAGCATTTTGCCGTGGTCCATAATGCCCACATGGTCGCACACGTCCTCCAGTTCCCGCAGGTTGTGGGAAGAGATCAGCACGGTGGTGCCGTGTTCCGCCACATCCGCCAGAATCACGCTCATCACCTGCCGGCGCATCACCGGGTCCAGGCCGTCCACAGGCTCGTCCAGAATCAGAACCTCCGGACGGGTGCTGACGGTGAGGTGGAAGGCCGCCTGCTTCTGCATACCCTTGGAGTAGCGGCGGATGGGGGTCTTCTCCGGCAGCTGGAAGATTTCCTTCAGCCGGTTGTACAGATCCTCGTCAAACTTGGGGTAGATGCCCCGATAGAACCGGTGCATTTCTTCCAGGGTAGCGCTGGGGTAGTAAAATACATCGTCAGGTATGTAACCAATCCGGCCCTTGGCCTGGGGATTTTCAAAAATCGGCTGGCCTTCCAGCATCACACTGCCGCTGTCAGCCCGGTAAACGCCGGTCATGTGACGGATAGCCGTGGATTTGCCCGCACCGTTGGGGCCCACCAGACCGTAAACCGCGCCTTTCGGCACCGTCAGGCTCAGTTCATCCAAAGCCCGGAAGGTGCCGAAGGTTTTCACCACGTTTTTCATTTCAAGCATGGGGTTTCCCTCCTCTTTCTAACCGTTCGATCAGATTCTCCCGCACCACGCCCAGTGCCATCAAAGCAGTAGCGGATTCGTCAAAGGCGCTGTACCAGCGTTCCCGCTCCCGTTCGGCGCTCTTTTCGTTGCCGCAGACAAAGCAGCCTTTGCCGGGAACGGTAGAGATCCAGCCATCCAACTCCAGTTGGCGGTAGGAGCGCTGTATGGTATTGGGATTGATGGCCAACATGGAAGCCAGCTCCCGAACGCTGGGAAGCTTCTCCCCCGGCAGCAAAACACCGGTGGCAATCTGTTCCCGGAAACCGTCGATGATCTGGGTATAAATGGGCCGGGAATCCCGGTAGTCAAGATGTACCATTGTGTCCCTCCTTAACTGTACTATCTGTTCTAGTACGGTTAGTATAACACTTCATACAGTTCCTGTCAATCCGGGGGATTCTTAAGATTTCTTTTGGATATCTTCCGGAAATGTCCCCGCCGGGAGAAAAACCTGTCGCACAGTTCCGGAAATACCGGGCCGATTTCGCTGGTTTTCCCGCCTGCCTGGGGCTTACAATGACAGCACCATTTACAAGGGAGGACGGGCAATGCAATGCCAGAAGCTGAAAACCTATATGGAAACCGGACGGGTGGTGTTTCTTCCGGCTCGGTCCATCCGGCCCAATCCGGCCCAGCCCAGGAAGATCTTCAAACCGGAAGCCCTGGACGAACTTTCCGACTCCATCCGCCAGCACGGAATTTTGCAGCCATTGTCTGTCCGCCGCAGCGGCAACAGCTATGAGCTGATTTCCGGAGAGCGGCGGCTGCGGGCGGCGGAACTGGCAGGGGTAACGGACATCCCCTGCATCATCATGAATATGGACGACAAGGAATCGGGCATGGCGGCCCTGGTGGAGAATTTGCAGCGGCAGGATCTGGATTTCATCGAGGAAGCCCAGGGCATCGCCCGGCTGCTGCAAAGCTGGGACATGAGCCAGGAACAGGCCGCCCGGCTGCTGGGGAAAAGCCAGAGCGCCATTGCCAACAAACTGCGCCTGCTCAAGCACAGCGACCAGGTTCTGGACGCCATTCGGGCCGCCGGACTGACGGAGCGCCATGCCCGGGCGCTGCTGCGGCTGGCCGGGGAAGAGGACAAGCTGGCAGCCTTGGCAGAAATTGCCCGGCAAGGCATGAGCGTAGCCCGGGCGGAAAAGTACATTGATTCTTTGCTGGCCACCCGGCAGAACCGGGCCCAGCGGGCCAACGTGGGCGCTTTTCTCAACAGCCTGACCCAGAGCCTGCAGAAGATTCAGCTGTGCGGCATTCCGGCGGTTTCCGAGCGCCGGGAAACCGACAGCCAGATCGTGCTGACCATTACCATTCCCAAATAGAAAAAGAAGGAAATTTGTGAAAAAATTGTGAAATTCTCCTTTACTTTTTCCAACATATGATGTATAGTAATCGGCGAACAGAGTAGGAAACCTCGCGTGAAGTGCTGTCAAGATGGGGAGTTGTGTGGCAGACGAAGGACCCTGGTCCGCGATGGGGTATCCGCACCCGCTGCGCCATAAATGGACTTACCTCCTTTATGTAGCAACGATACTCGGTCGGGCGAATGGTTCGGCTAGGGATGGCGTCTGTCCATCCGATATGTTGCGGCCTTTCCCCCCACGGGTAGTCCAGAAACTGTGAAATCTCCCCAGCGGCAGTCTTGCCGCCGGGGTTTTTTGCATTTTCCGGTCTCCTGGGGCACAGCTGCTGTCCGTCGCCTACAGAAAAAAGGAGGATCTTTTTATGCCAACCAAACTCAAAGACACAACCCTGTACAAAACCCCCTTCTCTTTCGGCTACTGGCGCTGCGCCGTGGCAGAGCTGAAGGACACCCGGATGCTGGTTTTCGCCGCACTGATCATCGCCCTGCGGGTGGCCCTGAAGCTGGTGTACATCCCTTTGGCACCCAACCTGCGCATTAACGTAGCCTTTGTCGCCAATGCCCTGGGCGCCATGGTCTATGGCCCGATAGTGGCGCTGATCGGCGCTGCCGTGTCTGACGTGCTGGGCGTGATGCTGGCCGGCGATGTGTACTTCTTCCCCTTTATCCTGACGGAGCTGGCAGGTTCGCTGATTTTTGCCCTGTTCCTGTACCGGGCCAAGGTCACACCCACCCGGGTCATCCTGAGCCGGTTCTGCATCTGTCTGTTTGTGAACATCCTGCTTCAGACTCCCATTATGATGCTGTACTATCAGGTGATGATGGGCGGAAAGAGTTATGTGCTCACCGTTCCCCAGATTCTCAAGAATCTGTTCATGTTCCCCATTGAGTCCGTATTGCTGACCATTTTCCTGGCCTTCATGCAGCCCATCACCTACCGGATGAAGCTGACCTACAACAGCGAAGCCAGCCTGCACTTTACCAAAAAGCAGGTTGCCCTGCTGGTTCTGCTGTTCATCTTCGGCAGCGGCTGTGTGGTAGGGTACCTGTCTTACCACTACGAAAACACCTCCATCACCACCGGCTACACCACCGAAGAGCGGGTGGAGCAGAACCAGCGGATGTATGACATCATCACCGAGGAAGTCCCGGAAACAGCCCAGGAGCCGGCGGTAGCCATCATCGACGCTGCCTACAAGCCTTTCCTCAGCGGACAGGTCAGCTACTATGTTTCCTTCTACGGCGTTGACCCGGAAGTGGCAGCGTCGGAGGAGATGGACGGCCTGTGGGAACTCAAGAAAACCCCTGCTTCCCAGCACGAGGCACTGACCAAATTGGGCAGTGCAGAGGTGGTTATGGACGAGCGCAGCGGGGAGATTCTGCACTTTGACTATACACCGGCACAATAACCGTTTCGGGGCACGCATCTGCGTGCCCCATTTTCCGAGTATTCAAAAGAATGTTTATCGATATTATTGTACTTTTTTGCAAAAACCTACAAATTTATCAAAAATGATTTGCAATTTGTATAATACCATGATATACTATCAAGGCATTGCAGGAAATGATTCAAAAATGCAATATTAGAATTGAAAATGCAACATTCAAAAGAATGGAAAGGGGTATGAGAATGTCTCATAAGTACGTTTATCTGTTTACTGAAGGTAACGGTAAAATGCGGGAGCTCCTGGGTGGTAAAGGTGCCAATCTGGCAGAAATGACCAGAATCGGTCTGCCTGTTCCCCAGGGCTTTACTATTTCTACGGAGGCCTGCACCAAGTACTACGAGGACGGCCGCAAGATCAACGACGAGATCAAGGCAGAAATCATGCAGTACGTGGAGAAAATGGAGGAAATCACCGGCAAGAAGTTCGGCGATCTGGAGAATCCTCTGCTGGTTTCCGTCCGTTCCGGCGCCCGCGCCTCTATGCCCGGCATGATGGATACCATCCTGAACCTGGGTCTGAACGAGCAGGTCGTGGAAGTCATGGCTGCCAAGTCCGGCAACCCCCGCTGGGCCTGGGACTGCTACCGTCGCTTCATCCAGATGTATTCCGACGTGGTTATGGAAGTGGGCAAGAAGTACTTCGAGGTGCTGATTGACCAGATGAAGGAACGCAAGGGCGTGACTCAGGACGTGGAGCTGACTGCCGAAGATCTGAAGGAACTGGCCGGTCAGTTCAAGGCTGAGTACAAAGCCAAGCTGGGCGTGGACTTCCCCACCGATCCCAAGGAGCAGCTGATGGGCGCCATTCAGGCTGTATTCCGTTCCTGGGATAACCCCCGTGCTAACGTTTACCGCCGGGAAAACGACATCCCCTACTCCTGGGGTACTGCCGTCAACGTCCAGTCCATGGCCTTCGGCAACATGGGCGACGACTGCGGCACCGGCGTTGCCTTTACCCGTAACCCCGCCACCGGTGAAAAGAAGCTGTTCGGCGAATTCCTGACCAACGCCCAGGGCGAAGACGTGGTGGCCGGTGTCCGGACCCCCATGCCCATCAGCGAGATGGAGCAGAAGTTCCCCGAAGCATTTGCTCAGTTTACCAAGGTTTGCCAGATCCTGGAGAACCACTACCATGACATGCAGGACATGGAGTTCACCGTGGAAGCCGGCAAGCTGTATATGCTCCAGACCCGTAACGGCAAGCGTACCGCTCCCGCCGCTCTGAAGATCGCCTGCGACCTGGTGGACGAGGGCATGATCGATGAGAAGCAGGCTGTTGCCATGATCGAGCCCAGAACCCTGGACACCCTGCTGCATCCCCAGTTCGACGCCAAGGCTCTGAAGGCTGCCCAGCCTGTGGGCCGCGCCCTGGCTGCTTCTCCCGGAGCTGCCTGCGGCAAGATCGTCTTCACCGCTGAGGACGCCAAGGCTTGGGCCGAGCGGGGCGAGAAGGTGGTTCTGGTTCGTCTGGAGACCTCTCCCGAAGACATCGAAGGCATGATGGCTGCCCAGGGCATCCTGACCGTTCGCGGCGGCATGACCTCCCACGCAGCCGTTGTTGCCCGTGGTATGGGCAGATGCTGCGTCTCCGGCTGCACCGAGATTGCCATGGACGAAGAGAACAAGCAGTTCACCCTGGCTGGCAAGACCTATCACGAAGGCGACTGGATGAGCCTGGACGGCTCCACCGGCTGCATCTACGACGGTGCCATTCCCACTGTTGACGCAGAAATCGCCGGCGAGTTCGGCCGGATCATGGCTTGGGCTGACAAGTACCGCCGTCTGAAGGTTCGCACCAACGCCGACACTCCCCGTGACGCCAAGAAGGCCCGTGAACTGGGCGCAGAAGGCATCGGCCTGTGCCGTACCGAGCACATGTTCTTCGAGGAAGGCCGTATTGCTTCCTTCCGGGAGATGATCTGCTCCGACACCGTGGAAGAGCGGGAAGCTGCTCTGGCCAAGATCCTGCCCATGCAGCAGGCTGACTTCGAGGCTCTGTACGAGACCATGGAGAGCTATCCTGTTACCATCCGGTTCCTGGATCCTCCGCTGCATGAGTTCGTTCCCACCACTGAAGAAGACATTGCCGCTCTGGCTCAGGCCAAGGGCAAGACCGTGCAGCAGATCAAGGACATCATCGTTTCTCTGCACGAGTTCAACCCCATGATGGGTCACCGTGGCTGCCGTCTGGCTGTCACCTATCCCGAAATCGCCGCCATGCAGACCAAGGCCGTTATCCGTGCCGCTCTGGCTGTGAAGGGCCGTCATCCCGATTGGAACCTGGTTCCCGAAATCATGATTCCTCTGACCGGCGATGTGAAGGAACTGAAGTTCGTCAAGGACGTGGTTGTGAAGGCTGCTGATGCCGAAATCGCCGCTTCCGGTATGGAACTGAAGTACGAAGTTGGCACCATGATGGAAATCCCCCGTGCCTGCCTGACCGCTGACCAGCTGGCAAAGGAAGCCGAGTTCTTCTGCTTCGGCACCAACGACCTGACCCAGATGACCTTCGGCTTCAGCCGTGACGACGCCGGCAAGTTCCTGGAAGCTTACTATGCAGGAAAGATCTTCGAGAACGACCCCTTCGCCAAGCTGGACCAGACCGGCGTTGGCATGCTGATGGAGATGGCCGTGGAGAAGGGCAGAAAGGTTCGTCCCACCCTGCACGCCGGTATCTGCGGCGAGCACGGCGGCGATCCTGTCAGCGTAGAGTTCTGCCACAAGATTGGCCTGGACTACGTCAGCTGCTCCCCCTTCCGTGTCCCCATTGCCCGCCTGGCTGCCGCTCAGGCTGCCATCAAGGAAATGGCCTAAGGATTGCTTCCTTGTAACGGGGCGAAGCAAGATATTCTCTGAGCCTTCAAAAGGGCAAAGTGAAGTTTTCTGAAAAATAAAAAATAGACCTTGTGCTTCCCGAGGTTCGGGAGGTGCAGGGTCTATTTTTGCATATTGCCCTTACATCATCCACTGCAATCCTCCTATTTTCCAGATAAAGCCCACTTTCGTAATAGAATGGGACTCTGGCGCGTACTTGCAAAGCTGACATAGGAAGCGGTTCTATAATAAACTAACGGAACCGCCCATATCATCGGAAATGCCATTTTGGAGGCTAGCATATGTTGAAGCACAAGATCAGAATTGCGTGTTGACAGAAACGATTTAATGTGTTAAACTCAAGATAGCAAGTTTAGTGCATTAAACCAAGCAGGAGGTATTGTCAATGGAAGTACCGAAAATTTTTGAGAGTGAGTATCGGTTCTGTCTGATTCTGTGGGAAAACGAGCCGGTGAATTCCGGCAAGCTGGTCCAGCTTGCCAGGAAGCAGCTGGGTTGGAGCAAAGCTACCACCTACACCGTTATCCGGCGTCTTTGCGAGCGTGGTGTTTTGAAAAACGAAAACACCATTGTTTCTTCCCTGGTTTCCAAAGAGGAAGCCCAGCGTTCCCGGTTGGAGGAAATGGTGAAGGAGACCTTTGAAGACTCTATGCCTGCCTTTATTGCGGCGTTTACCAGGAGTAAGAAGCTGACCCGACAGGAGGTTGACCAGCTGAAGGAGCTGATCGACCGCTACGAGGAGGAATAACCATGAAAGCGTTTCTGGAAAATCTGGTAACAGCCAGTATCCACGGAAGTGTTGTGATTCTGGCAGTAATTTTACTGCGGCTTGTGCTACGAAAGACACCGAGAAAGTACATCTGCCTTCTGTGGCTGCTGGCGGGAATCCGTTTGCTGATGCCCATTGAGATTCGCAGTGACCTCAGCCTGCAGCCGGCGTTCGCACTTCCGGATATGGGACTGGCTACTCTGAAATGGGCCGCTGTTTTGCCCTGGATCTGGGGCGTCATCGCTGCCTGCTTTGGCATTTACAGCCTGGTTTCCTACCGGAAACTGAAACGCAAGGTGGTAGATGCAGTGAAAATCCAGGGTGGCTGGGAGTGCGATGGGATCGATACTGCCTTCATCCTGGGATTTATCAAGCCCCGGATCTATATTCCCTTTGGCATGAATGGTCAGGCACGAAAGCACATTCTGGAACATGAGAGAACCCATCTGGACAAAGGCGACCACTGGATCAAAATGATCGCTTTTCTGGCGCTGGCGCTGCACTGGTTCAATCCTCTGGTATGGGTGGCCCACATTCTGCTGTGCAAGGATATCGAAATGGCCTGTGACGAGCGGGTGGTGCAGTTCATGGAGCTGGATGAGAGAAAAGCCTATTCTGCCGCTTTGCTCTCCTGCTCCAGCAAGCAAATGCACTTTTCTGCCAATCCGGTAGCCTTCGGAGAAGTGAGCGTAAAGCAGCGGATTCTGAATGTGCTCAAGTACAAAAAACCTGGTTTTTGGATCAGCCTGCTGGGGGTGCTGGCCTTCTTCTTTGTGGCCGTTTGTCTGCTGACCAACCCTGCGGAAAAAGCGGAGCCTGTAATTGTGGAGCTTCCCAGTGGGGCGTACACCGAGGCTTCTCCGGAAGAACAGGAGCAGACCGTAACACTGCTGCAGACTGCTTGGGACACCATTCTGGAAGGAGAAACGTATCACCTGTTCTTTGCCGAAGAAACTTATGAAGGAAGTGTGGGCTGGCAGGTGAACATCTATAAGGATGGAGAAAACACCCTCTGGACCTCCACGGACCATATCAACAGAGAAGGTCAGATGGTTCTCGATGGTGTCCACTATACCTTGATCGACGGAAACGAGGGCGGCTGGGTAGCCTATGGGGAGGACAAACCTTTGCTGGATTCCCTGGTGGAAGAGTTCAGCCTGGACGGAAAAGTTCTGACGGATATTGTCAGGGAAACAAAAACCAATGAGGCAGGGTATACCTACGAAAAGCTTTCCTTCTGTGCCCATTCTACGGATGAAAGCGGGAAGACGATCACCCAGCCGATGGAAGCCTATTTTGACACGGACGGAACCATGACCAGCATACGGGTGGAGACTACCAACCGGAAAGGCGCAGACATCTTTACATTCACCAACTGGGGGACGAGAAGCGATATCAATGATCTGGACGGTGCGTTTGAAAACGCCAAAGAACACATTGTTCCCATTGATTCCATCCACCCCTCCAAGCTCCAGGAGCCTACCCTGGATGAGCAGCGGATGAAGGAATGGGGCATCCAACTGCAGATGGATGACGACCTTCTGACCCAATATGGCGGTGAGGTCTGGTTCTGCCAGTCCGAGGGGTACGACATGGTTATTCATACCGACAATACCTACTGGCTGGAAAAGAGGACGGACACCGGCTGGGAGAAACTGAAAACCATTGACGAGCCTCAGTGGACCGCCGCCAGCTACACCCTGGGGCATGGGATGTATACCATGGTCTTTACGGATTGGAGCGAGCTGTATGGCCCCCTGTCCAGCGGCACCTATCGCATAGGAAAAACCTTTGAAAGAATGTCCGATGGCGGCGGAACCTGCGTGGGCTATGCGGAATTTGAAATCTTCGCCAGCGAATCCAACACCGCCGACCAGAATGCTGCCGTGGAGCGGTGCTACACTGCATTGGAAGAACTGAAGAGCCGGGAATCCGTCCATTGGCTGTCGATTATGGGACGCAACATCCAGAAGGAATTCTGGGTCAATGGGGAGGATTACCTGTGCATCTCACGATACAATGGACCGGAAGCACCTCAAGAGGAATGGTCGGAGCACGACAAGCAGCTGTTCCCCCGGGTGGATACCATGGTGCGCTATCAGGGAGTGGGATATGAAACGGTCAGAAAAAATCCGGATGTACTCAGCAGCGAAGTTCTGGGTATGCAGCTGAGCACCCTTTCCCCCGATCGGGCAGGATTGACACGAGGTACCATTGCGGAAGATTTCAATATGTCTTTCTTTGAACGGAGTAACCACGCTATTGACTTCCCGGAGGGAATCGGCATTGTCAGTGACAAAATGGTTCGCTTCCGTCAGACGTGGGAGGTTGTCGGCTTGGCGGTTGACCAGGTATTTGCACAGCTGACCTACCAGTTTGATGATAACGGCAATCTGTGTTATATGGAATGTAAGACCGGATCGGGTGATCAGGAATCTGTTGCTTCCATTCGGATTTATGACGATACCGCCGAAGAAATCGACGCCAGAATCAAACCCTATACGGAGAATCTGGTGGTCCGGGACTTTTCCTGGGAGGAAGCCAAGGCCAAGTACACCGCCGACGCATTCAACATCCGGGAAAATGGTTTCGTCAACAACGGCGGCAGCGCCGTAACCGGCCCCGTGGAGGCGGCCCGGCTGGCACTGAAGGAATACCCGGACCTGGGGGAATACCTGTCCGTGGATGTGCTCCGGGATGAAGCTGCCGGAATGTGGAAGGTTACGGTTGAAAGCTATGTGGATTATCAGTCCACCTACGCTTATCGGGATATCTACCTTTCCGATGACGGTGCCACTCAGCTGTTGGTCTACGAAGGCCCCATTCGATTTGACGAAGCGAGAAAATAGGAATTTTCCGGAAGCGCACCAACGTATAAGATCATTGCTTCTTACCGGGAAACAGCAATGAAAAGCCGATTTAGGAAAAAGTTGCGCTGGCGCACAAAACAAATCCTCGGCTTTCGGATGCGATAATCATAACACGAAAAGCGAGCAGGTGATCGAATTCATTGAGATTCGGTCACCTGTTTTATATGCAATAAAAAAGGGGGATTGTCGTTTAGTTGACAATCCTCCAAGCTTTTTCATGGAGTAATTTCAAGGAGATCATTATACAGCATATGTAGCTTAACAAATTGTTCTCTTACACCTGCCACAAGGCAAATACATGAGCTTTTAGATTTGTAACTTCGAACGTAATACCCGTGATGTGATGCTATGACAGAGGGAATATGTCATGGCTGACGAAAGCTATTTTGCAAAAATGGGTGAAAAAATGGATGATCAGCAATGTAAAATAAAGCTATTCTAAGGCCATTTCAAACAAGGAGCGTGAAAATGTTTTTCTTCGCTTTACCGAAGCGTAATCCATCTTAATTGAGGAAGGAGGGGATTTGGAACAACTGAATGAGCATTGGGGGGTGATAGCATATAATTTCAAGAGAATTTTCAAAATGATTCAAAAACTGCTTCAAAGAGGCGTCCCAATTAAAATTAATATGCCAAGGATAAAAGATACGATCAGTTCAGAACACTATTCCATTCGAACGAATGACTGGCGTGGATTTGCCAGTGGAGAATCGGTACACTGATTTTCAAGGGGATCTTGGCATACAATTTCCTTTCTTCTCAGGAAAACGCCGAATTGGATGCAAATTCTCCCCTTGATCCAAAAATTTTATGCCAAAGGAGGAATTCAAAACCACTACGACTACAAAATCCACTTTTGAAAGGGGCTCTTTCATGCATTTCAATCAACCACATCAACCAAACCATCTGATAACCCCAATGCTATGCGAAGACGACTTACAGATCAATTCTCTCTACCCTTCGCAGTCAAATCCGATCGCTGGCTATCCCCCCGCCATGCAGGGCTGTCTCATGCAGCAGCCTGGATACACCATGACCGGGCAATGCTATGTGCAGCCATACAATAACCTATCGCTTGTTTCCGCCCTTCTAAAGCTGGAAACAGCTTGGACAAAACGGGATATCGCCTGCCTGGAAAGGGAGATAAAGGCGCTTCAATTGGACAAGGCCCGCTCAGCCGATGAAGCATTCTCCCAGGCAACGTTTCATGACGGCCGATTTACGGTCGTCGGCACCCGGGGACAGTCCATCACCCTGTGCCCCATCCCCCTTGATTTTTTGTGCCACATTCTTCCGGAACCGGCCTATGGACAGGAGGGATATTTTCTGGTCCGGTTCCGGAACCGGGAAACCCATTGTATCCCCGGCCGGTATCTTGCCAAACCGGCCAAACTGCTTCAGGCCCTGAGCGCCGCTGCCGGGGAGTCCATCAAAACCTGCTCCAATCCACGCAAACTTGGAGGGCTTCTGGCCCAGACTCTGGTAGCAGCC
>CALXDU010000011.1 GCA_944387145.1 uncultured Oscillospiraceae bacterium
CTGTAAGTCATGAATAATTCTGCCAGCATTGGCAAACAATACCTCCGAAGAAATTTATTGGAGGTATGAACCATGTTTCAAACCCGTTTTGCCAGTTTGTTTCTGGCGGTTTGCTGCGCCTTTGGCCTGATCGGCTCGGTATCCGCTGCAGAAGTAGACAGCGGCAGTGTGTATTGCTTCTCTGCCGGGGATTTCTCCGGGGAGAACACCGTAGTGGGCATCTGCCTGACGGAGGTTCCCCAGAAGGAAGGCACCATTCAGCTGGGTACCCGGATTCTCCGTCCCGGAGATATCCTGACGGCAGAGCAGGTCAGTCAGATGACCTTTACCCCTGTGAATACAGAGACCGACCAGTCTGTCCAGGTCAGCTACCTGCCCATTTATGAAGACTATGTGGCGGAAAGCACCACCATGACCATCGCCATCCGGGGCAAGGAGGACAAGGCACCGGTGGCGGAGGATATGGCGCTGGAGACCTATAAGAATCTGGAAAACACCGGAAAACTGAAAGTTTCCGACCCGGAAGGTCAGATGCTGACCTTCACCGTTACCCGGCAGCCCAAGCGGGGTACTGTTACCATTGCCGAGGACGGCACCTTCACCTACACGCCCAAGAAGAATAAGGTAGGCGTGGATTCCTTCACCTATACCGCAACTGACCCGGCTGGCAAGGTTTCCCGGGAGGCAACGGTGACCATCACCATTCTCAAGCCCACCGATGCCACCCAGTATACCGACACTCTGGGCAAGGAGTGCCGTTTTGCAGCAGAGTGGATGCGGCACACCGGAATTTTTGTGGGAGAAAGTCTGGCGGAAACCCCTTGTTTCAGCCCGGAGCGGGAGGTTACCCGGGGTGAGTTCGTGACCATGCTGGTCAAGGCTCTGGACATTCCCACCGATGAAGAACTGACAGACACCGGCTACACCGACGAGATCCCTCAGTGGCTGCAGCCCTACCTGGCAGCAGCCCAGCGGGCTGGTCTGACTGCGGGCCTTCCCAACCAGGAAGCCTTCGGCGCCGGTGAGGTGATTACTGGTGCGGAAGTGTCCGTGATGCTGCAAAACGCTTTGGATCTGACCATGCAGCAGGAAGCTGCGGCAACCCAGGATGAGGCGGTGCCCGCCTGGGCGCAAAGCGCCGTGACCGTGACCAATGATGCCGGATTTGTCCTGGAAGCCGGAGCGCCCCTGAACCGGGGTACGGCTGCCCAGGTACTGTACCAGGCATCCAAAATGATGAGCAGCAACTAAAAAATCGCCCCGCCTGATTTTTCAGGCGGGGCGTACTTTGTACTGTTAAGCGTTTGCTTTTTCCTTTACCAGGTAGATGGCACACAGGGAGCTGACCAGCAGCAGATAGGGATAGAACAGGTATCCCATAATGTCAAAAGCAGACAGGGCATGGCCCATCTCGGCGGAGGTGGAGATGGCCACCAGCATCTGGGCACCGTAGGGAATCACGCCCTGGAAAATGCAGGAGAAGGTATCCAGCAGGCAGGCGGTGCGCTGGGGGGAAATGCCGTAATCCTTGCTCATTTCTTTGGCGATGGGGTTGGCCATGACGATGGCCACGGTATTGTTGGCAGTGGCGATATCCATGGTGCCTACCAGCAGGCCCATGCCCAGCTGACCACCCTTTCTGCCTTTGAACAGGCTCTGAATGAAGCTGAGCAGAGCATCAAAACCACCGTACACCCGAATCAGGGCGCACATGGCAGCCACCAGAATGGCCACCATGCTGGTCTCAAACATACCGGCAGCGCCGGTTCCCATGCTGGACAGCAGGGCAGTGGCGGCAGTCTGACCGGTGACCAGCATGATTACCGCACCGGACACAATACCCACCAGCAGAACCACAAACACATTGACACCGGCAATGCCGCCGATGAGCACCAGAACGTAGGGAATAATCTGCACCAGGTTGTAATCGTTGGTAATGGGGGCAGGTTCGTGTCCCAGAGTCAGCACCAGAATCAAAGCCAGGGTGCCCAGAGCAGCAGGCAATGCAATCCAGAAGTTGCCCCGGAACTTGTCCCGCATATCGCAGCCCTGGCCGTTGCAGGCAGCGATGGTGGTGTCGGAAATAAAGGACAGGTTGTCACCGAACATGGCGCCGCCTACCACGGTGCCCACGCACAGGGCAACGTCATAGTTGGAAGCCTGGGCAACCTCTACGGCAATGGGGGTAATCAGAGTGATGGTGCCTACGGAAGTACCCATGGCGGTGGAAACAAAGCAGGCCACCACAAACAGCACTGCCATCGCAAACTGGGCAGGAATCAGATCCAGCATGAAGTAGGCTACGCTCTGGGCGGAGCTGCGGCCGACAACACCGACGAAAGCGCCGGCCACCAGGAAAATCAGCAGCATGGTGATGATGTTTTTGTCCCCCACGCCCTGACCCATAATGGTCAGCTTTTCGTCAAAGGACAGCTTCCGGTTTTGCAGGCAGGCCACCAGAATGGCCACCAGGAAGGCAATGACAATGGGAATGTTGTAAAAGCCCATGGGGATTTTCAGCCCATACTCAAACACAAGTCCCAGCCCAAGATAAATTGCCAGAAATACGCCGATGGGCAGCAGCGCAATGGGGTTTCCTTTTTTCACATTTCTCTCCTCCAAGCACATTGGTGTGCGTCACAAATACGGACTAACTGTACCACAGGGCGGGGGGGAATGTCAAGGCATCGTCATTTCCTTATGGGAAACCCAAGGGAAAATGTTGACATTTTTGCTGATTTGTGGTATCCTGTCCCAGGATTTGCGTCCATCGAGTCTTAACCATGTATTGCTCCCGGAAGGGGGCGTGAATTTTAAAGAAAATGTTGACTAGTCAACGAAAGGAGAAGCCCATGCATCCACGCTATCGCTTTTATTGCC
The DNA here is from genome assembly GCA_944387145.1 of uncultured Oscillospiraceae bacterium. GTDB lineage: Bacteria > Bacillota > Clostridia > Oscillospirales > Oscillospiraceae > Faecousia. The sequence goes on from CALXDU010000011.1 coordinate 2,881, forward strand.
GCTGTTTTCAGACGGTTCTGCGTCTGGCCCTGCCGGTTTTGCCTTATCGCAGCCCTCAGGTGCTGCATTCGGTCACGGAAGTTCCCCAATGCCTGCTGCGGCGGAACATCCGCCATGTGCTGGTGGTTACGGATGGATTTCTGCACATCAGCGGAATGCTGGAGCCACTGAAAAAAGCGTTGCAAAACGCCGGTATTGCATATACTATATACGATGAAGTGACACCCAACCCTACCATATTGAATGTGGAGCTGGCTCGGCAGCGGTATCTGGAATCTGGCTGCCAGGGGCTGATTGGCTTTGGCGGCGGCTCTGCCATTGACTGCGCCAAGGCTGTAGGCGCCCGGATTGCCCGCCCGAAGAAAACCATCCCTCAGATGCGGGGCATTTTGCAGGTGCTCAAGCCCATTCCTTTTCTGATTGCAGTGCCCACCACCGCTGGCACCGGCAGCGAAACCACCCTGGCTACCGTTATTACCGACGATCAGAACGCCCACAAATTTCCCATCAACGATTTTCCCCTGATTCCCAGAGTGGCAGTTCTGGACCCAGAGATGACCCGTTCGCTGCCCAAGAATATGACCTCCACCACCGGTATGGATGCCCTGACCCATGCCATTGAGGCATACATCGGCAATTCCACCACCCGGCAGACAAGAGCGGATGCCCTGGAAGCAATTCGGCTCATTGCCGGGAATCTGGAGAAAGCCTACCACGACGGCAATGACATGACCGCCCGGGCAAACATGCTCCGGGCAGCGTTCCTGGCAGGCGGTGCGTTTTCTAAGTCCTATGTGGGTTATTGCCATGCGGTGGCCCATTCCCTGGGCGGCCGGTATCATACCCCTCATGGCCTGGCCAACGCCGTGCTGCTGCCCTATGTGCTGGAAGCTTACGGTACTGCCATTGACCGAAAGGCAAAGGAAATTGCCATCGCTATGGGTATCGCCGGGGAAGATACCTCCCCCCGGGAGTGCAGCCAGCGGCTGATTGCCGAGATCCGCCGGATGAACCGGGAAATGGGGATTCCGGAAACCCTGCCCGGCATCCGGGAAGAGGACATTCCCAAACTGGCAGCCTATGCCCACCGGGAGGCCAACCCCCTCTACCCGGTGCCCCGGCTGATGGACGGGAAACAGTTACAGCAGTTTTATTACGATGTTATGGAGGAAATCCCATGAATCAGCAGCAAATTGACGCATTGCGGGAAAAACAGCGGAAATTCTTTGCCACCGGCGCAACGTTGGACGTTTCGTTCCGGATTGCGGCGCTGAAAAAGCTGTACAAGGCCCTGCAGGAAAACGAGCAGTCCATTGCCCAGGCCCTGCACAGCGACCTGGGCAAATCTGCCCAGGAGAGCTTCCTGTGCGAAACCGGTATGACCTTAAGCGAAATCAGCTACCTGCTGAAGCATATCCGCAGCTTCGCCCGGGAGAAAACCGTGCCCACGCCCATGGCTCAGTTTGCCGCCCGGAGCTACCGCAAGCCCATGCCCTATGGCGTGTGCCTGATTATGAGCCCTTGGAATTATCCAGTGCTGCTGACCCTGGAACCTTTGGCAGATGCCCTGGCTGCGGGCAACACCGCCATCATCAAGCCCAGCGCCTACAGCCCTGCCACCAGCGCCCTGCTGGCCCAGCTCCTGGGGAAGATTTTCCCGGAGGAATATGTGGCGGTGGTTACCGGCGGCCGGGAGGAAAACGCCTATTTGTTGGAGCAGAAATTTGACTATATTTTCTTCACTGGCAGCAAAAGCGTGGGACGGCTGGTTCAGGAAAAGGCGGCCCGGCACCTGACCCCCGTTACCCTGGAACTGGGCGGCAAAAGCCCCTGTATTGTGGACAAAAGCGCCAACATTGCCCTGTCTGCCCGGCGGATTGTGTTTGGAAAATTCTTAAACTGCGGCCAGACTTGTGTTGCACCGGACTATATTCTTTGCCATCCGGCAGTGAAAGCGCAGCTGATCGCCTGCCTGAAGGCGGAAATTCAGCGCCAGTATGGAAGCGACCCCCTGCACAATCCTTCTTACGGTAAAATCATCACCAAAAAGCACTTTGACCGGGTGGCTGGACTGATTGACAGCAGCAAAGCAGTTTGCGGTGGCGAAACGGACCCGGATACTCTGAAAATTGCCCCCACCATTTTGGACAATGTCACTTGGGAAGACAAGGTCATGGGAGAAGAAATCTTCGGCCCGGTGCTGCCCATTTTGACCTTTGCTTCGGCTGAAGCGGTGGTGGAAACCGTCAACCGCCGGGACACCCCTCTGGCGCTGTATGTGTTTGCGCAGGACAAGCAGTTTGTGCAGACCATTACCACCCGCTGTGCCTTCGGCGGCGGCTGCGTCAACGACTGCATCATCCACTTGGCCACCAGCGCCATGGGCTTTGGCGGCATGGGGGAAAGCGGTATGGGCTCCTACCACGGCAAAACCGGCTTTGATACCTTCACCCACTACAAGAGTATCGTGGATAAGAAAACCTGGCTGGATCTGCCCATGCGCTACCAGCCCTATCAGAAGATCTATAATCGCCTGGTAAGGCTGTTTTTGCGGTAACAGAAACCCCCTCCCGTCCGTGGAAAATACCTTGGATGGGAGGGGGGATTTTCAATTACAGGGTAGCAGCCATAACCGCTTTGATGGTATGCATGCGGTTTTCTGCCTCGTCAAAGACAATGGACTGGCTTCCCTCAAAGACCTCATCAGTGACTTCCATGCAGGGAATGCCGAACTTGTCGGCAATCTGCTTGCCGATGGTGGTGTTCTGGTCGTGGAAAGCGGGCAGGCAGTGCATGAAGCGGCACTGGCTTCCTGCGTTGTCCATGAGAGCCTGGGTCACCCGGTAGGGGCTCAGCTCCTCAATTCTGGTCTGCCAGACACTGTCCGGCTCGCCCATGGACACCCAGACATCGGTGTAGATCACATCGGCACCCTTGGCCGATTCCATAGGGTCGGTGGAGAATTCCAAAGTTGCGCCGGTTTGGGCGGCAACCGCCTGACACTGCTGAACCAATGCCTGGTTGGGGAAATACTGCTTGGGGGCGCAGGCTACAAAGTGCATGCCCATCTTGGCGCAGCCAACCATCAGGGAATTGCCCATATTGTACCGGGCGTCTCCCATATATACCAGCTTTTTCCCTTTCAGACCGCCGAAATGCTCGGTAATGGTGAGAAAATCTGCCAGAATCTGGGTGGGATGGAATTCATTGGTCAGACCGTTCCACACGGGAACCCCGGCATACTTTCCCAGGGTTTCCACGATTTCCTGACCGAAGCCCCGGTATTCAATGCCGTCGTACATCCGGCCCAGTACCCGGGCGGTGTCGGCGATGGACTCCTTCTTTCCCATCTGGGAACCGGTGGGGCCCAGGTAAGTAACGGACATACCCAGATCCGCCGCTGCCACTTCAAAGGCGCACCGGGTACGGGTGGAGTCCTTCTCAAACAGCAGCACGATGTTCTTTCCCTGGTGCATCCGATGGAGGATGCCGTTTTTCTTCTGCTGCTTCAGGTTTGTTGCCAGATTCAGCAGATACTGGATTTCCTCAGGGGAAAAATCCAGAAGCTTCAGAAAACTCTTGCCTTTCAACATAGTGTTATTCATGCCAACTGCTCCTTTACATAGGCAATCTGAGCGCTGACCGATGCGGCGGAGGTGCCGCCTTCGGAAATCCGCTTTTCCACGCAGGTGGTCAGGTCAATTTCCGGATACAGGTCTTCATCAAACAGATCGCTGTAGGTCTTGTATACCTCCAGCGGAAGGGTTTCCAGCACTTGACCGTTGGCAATGCAGTGAGCCACAATCTGACCGGAAATCTTGTAAGCGCTGCGGAAGGGAAGACCCTTCTTTACCAGGTAGTCAGCCAGGTCTGTGGCGTTGATGAATCCGCCCTGGGCGGCTTTTTTCATGTTCTCCGGCTTGGCGGTCATGGTCTGCACCATGGGGGCAAAGACCTTCAGGCACATTTTCACCGTATCTACCGCGTCGAAAATGGCCTCCTTGTCCTCCTGCATGTCCTTGTTATAGGCCAAGGGCAGACCCTTCAGGGTGGTCAGCAGACCCATCAGGTCGCCGTAAACCCGGCCGGTTTTGCCCCGAACCAGTTCGGCCATGTCCGGGTTTTTCTTCTGGGGCATAATGGAAGAACCGGTGGTGTAGGCATCGCTGAGTTCAATGAACTGGAATTCCCAGCTGGACCAGAGGATGATTTCCTCGGAGAACCGGCTCAGGTGCATCATCAGCACGCTGATGGCGCTGAGCAGTTCCACGCAGAAGTCCCGGTCGGAGACACCGTCGATGCTGTTGCGGGCAATGTCGTCAAAGCCCAGCGCCTTGGCTTCCATCCAACGGTCGGTATGGTAGGTGGTTCCGGCCAGTGCGCAGGAGCCGATGGGGCAGACATTCATCCGCTTGCGGCAGTCTGCCAGCCGCCCCAGATCCCGCAGCAGCATCATGGCGTAGGCCATCAAATGGTGGCTGAACAGAATGGGCTGTGCCCGCTGCAAATGGGTGTATCCGGGCATGATGATGCCCAGATTCTTTTGGGCCTGGGAGACAATGGCTTCCACCAGCGTCTTGGTCAGGGCGCTGATTTCCTCCACTTCGCTGCGCAGATACATTCTCAAGTCCAACGCAACCTGGTCATTCCGGGACCGGGCGGTGTGGAGCTTCTTGCCCACATCCCCCAGCCGCTGGGTCAATACCTGCTCAACGAACATGTGAATGTCCTCGCAGGTGTAGTCAATTTCCAGTTTTCCGGAGTCCAGATCCTGTAAAATTCCTTCCAAACCCTGAATCAGGGCATCTGCTTCCTGGGCGGTAATGATGCCCTGGGTGCCCAGCATGGCAGCGTGGGCCATGGAACCGGTGATATCCTGGGTATATAGTTTGCAGTCAAAGGAAATGGAGGAATTGAAATCATCTGCAATGCTGCTAACCTCGCCGGAAGTCCGCCCGGCCCACATCTTAGCCATACTCTTACCTCGAAATTCAGAAAAATTGTTTACAGTTTGCCCTGCTCCCGCAGTGCCTGTACCTTGGTGGGCAGACCCCACAGGTTGATGAAGCCGGCGGCCTGACCCTGGTCGTAGTCGCTTTCGCCAAAGGTCACCAGATTCTCAGAGTACAGAGAGTAGGGAGAAGTGGTGCCGGCGGGGATGATGTTGCCCTTGTAGAGCTTCAGCTTGACGGTGCCGGTGACGTACTCGTTGGCCTTGTTGGCGAAAGCGGTGAGGGCCTCTTGCAGGGGGGAGTACCACTTGCCGTTGTAGATCAGGTCGGCGTAGTCCACAGCCAGCTTCTGCTTGATGTGCAGGGTGTCCTTGTCTACGGTGAGCATTTCCAGCTGGTCGTGGGCGAAGTACAGAATGGTGCCGCCGGGAGTTTCGTACACGCCCCGGTCCTTCATGCCAACCAACCGGTTCTCCACAATGTCGATAATGCCGATGCCGTTGGCGCCGCCCAGCTCGTTGAGCTTTTCAATGATCTTGGAAGCCTTCATCTTCTCGCCGTTGACAGCAACGGGAGCGCCGGCTTCAAAATCGATGGTCACATAGGTGGGAACATCGGGAGCCTTCATGGGAGATACGCCCATTTCCAGGAAACCGGGCTTGTCGTAATCCGGCTCGTTGGCGGGGTCTTCCAGATCCAGACCTTCGTGGCTCAGGTGCCACAGGTTCTTGTCCTTGGAGTAGCTGGTCTCCCGGCTGATCTTCAAAGGAATGTTGTGGGCTTCGGCGTAGTCGATTTCCTCGTCCCGGGACTTGATATCCCACTCCCGCCAGGGAGCGATGATCTTCATATCGGGAGCAAACCGCTTGATGGCCAGCTCAAACCGAACCTGGTCGTTGCCCTTGCCGGTAGCGCCGTGGGCAATGGCGTCGGCACCTTCTGCCAGGGCGATCTCAGCCAGCTTCTTGCCGATGACGGGCCGGGCAAAGGCAGTGCCCAGCAGGTAGGTTTCGTACTTTGCGCCCATCTTCACGGAAGGAATGATGATCTCGTCCACCATTTCGTCCACCAGGTCGGCAACGATCAGCTTGCTGGCGCCGGTGGCGATGGCCTTGGCTTCCAGACCTTCCAGCTCGTCAGCCTGGCCCACGTTGCCGGCTACGGCGATGATTTCGGGATTGTTGTAGTTCTCCTTCAGCCAGGGAATGATGATGGATGTATCCAGTCCGCCGGAGTAGGCCAGAACAATTTTCTTGATGTTTTCCTTGCTTGCCATAAAACGCAACCTCCAGATGAATAATATTCATGTTTGATGAGTAATGATACAGGATTATACCGCTGCAACCAGGATTTGTCAACACCCCTATGAATAAAAATACTATCTTGGCGAATTTTTGGCACTTCGCCTGTTATCCTGGCGGAATTTTCCATGCTCCTGGGCGCTTTTTACAAATAAGTCCCACGTCCTGCCGGGAAAGGGGGAAAAGAAGGATTGCATTTTCTGACGAAATCCGGTATACTGTCCATGAATATATGCATTCAGGAGGCCGATTTATGCAATTTCTGTTTTCGCCGGATTCCAAGATCATGCAGTTTCTCAGCAGACTGTGTGACATTGCGGTCTTGAATCTTCTGTTTTTGCTTAGCTGCGTGCCGGTGGTGACCATCGGAGCTGCCAGCACTGCCCTGTACAGCGTGGTGTTTGCCATGGATACGGACAGGGAAGGCGGGATTTTTTCTACTTATTTCCGGTCTTTTCGTAGGAATTTCTGGCAAAGCACACTGATCTTTCTGGTGCTGGCGCTGTTTGGGGGAGCCAGCTGCATGAATGTGCTGCTCTTTTCCCAGATGGGCGGAGGGGTTTGGTTGGTGCTGTACGGTTTGGCGCTGCTGATTCTATTGGTAATCGCCCTGACTGCGGCCATGGTGTTTCCCCTGGTGAGCCAGTTCCAGAATACCACCATGGCCATGATAAAAAATGCGTTTTTGCTCAGCCTTGCCAATCTTCCCCGGGCCATGCTTGCCGCAGTGGTGAATGGGTTTCCTGCGCTGCTGGTGCTGATCAATCCGTATCTGTTCCTGCAATTGGGAGGGCTGTGGATGTTTTTGTATTTCGGGGCCACGGCTTATTTCCTGTCCCGGGTGCTGAAAAAAGCCTTTGATCCTCTGATTCCTCAGGAATAAACGGTTATTCCATCCAGAGAAAATTCAGACATTCCGGCACCAGCTTTTCCCAGTCGGCCTCACAATGCCCGCCGCCTACCTGACAGCGCAGCTTCGCTGCGGCACCCCAGGAGGATAAGCCCTCGGCAATTCTCCGGTTGCAGAAATAGGTATGGCTGCTGCGATCTTCTGCCATAGGGTCCCGGACACCGGCAGCTTCCCGGCTGCCCCAGGAGAGGTAAACCCGGGTGTCGGGGCTGAGTTCCAACCGGGAAATGTCCGCCATAATGGGCCCCATGCAGAACCCCACAGCGCTGGACAGACACCCTGCCTTGGAAAACCAGCGGTTGTACCGGGTGACGCCGTACAGCGCCATCAGGCCGCCCATGCTGGAACCGGCAATGCCGGTACACTCCCGGAAGGGAATGGTGCGGTACTGATCATCGATGTACGGCTTTACCTGGTTTACAATCCACTGCATGGTTTCTTCCCCCAAGGGCTGGAATCGGGAAAAGGAAGAGCCTGAATCGGCGGGGTAGGGAAGATACTCACTGAGCCGCTCGTTGCCCAAATGGCCGCATTCCATGCCCACCACGATCATATCTTTGGGCCACTGATTGAGGAAGGTTCCCATGCCCCAGGATTTTCCATAGGTGGCGTCTTCGTCCCGGAACAGATTGTGTCCGTCGAAAACGTACATCACGGGGTAAGATTCCGTCGATTGCCAGTAGTTGTCCGGCAGATGAATATGCAGGGGACGGTTGGCCCCCTTGACCGGGTACAGGCAGTCCTGTTTGATAATCATAGATGGTTCCTCCTTTACTGGCTGTTTTCTATATCCTAACCGAAAAAGGAAGAAATGGCAATGGGGCCGGAAAAAGATATGTTTTGCACAAATATTGGCGGGAAGAGCTGTACTTTCTGCCGAATGCGTCCCTGCCAACAGATTGTTGACAAGCCAATATAAATGCCGTATAGTATACTTGTTTCCAATATAAATACACGAAAATTCATACAAAGGATAGGGTGATTCACATGTACATGGACGATTACCGCCGCTGGCTGGAAGCTGACCTGGAAGATCCGGCGCTGAAGCAGGAACTGCAGGCCATTGAAGGCCAGGACGAGCAGATCAAGGAGCGCTTTGCCGTAGCGCTGAAGTTCGGTACCGCCGGACTGCGGGGCGTGCTGGGGGCAGGCTCCAACCGGATGAATATTTACGTTGTCCGCCAGGCAACCCAGGGCCTGGCCAACTGGGTCAAGACCCAGGGCGGCAATCAGCTGGTGGCCATTTCCTACGACAGCCGGATCAATTCCGATGTGTTTGCCAAAACCGCAGCCTGTGTGCTGGCTGCCAACGGAATCCGGGTGCGGATTTATGATGCACTGATGCCGGTGCCGGCTCTGAGCTTTGCCACCCGGTACTATGGTGCCAACGCCGGTGTTATGATTACCGCTTCCCACAACCCTGCCAAGTATAACGGCTACAAGGCCTACGGCCCCGACGGCTGCCAGATGACCGACGATGCCGCAGCCATTGTGTATGCGGAGATTCAGAAAACCGACATTCTCACCGGCGCCAAGCTGATGTCCTTTGAAGATGGGTTGGCCCAGGGCCTGATCGAGTATGTGGGTGACGACTGCAAGGAAGCACTGTATGACGCCATCAAGGCCCGTTCCGTCCGGCCCGGCCTGTGCAAGACCGCAGGACTGAAGCTGGTCTACTCTCCTCTGAACGGCTCCGGCCTGGTTCCTGTGATGCGGGTGCTGAAGGATATTGGCATTGACGACATTACCATTGTTCCCGAACAGCAGTATCCCGACGGCAATTTCCCCACCTGCCCCTATCCCAATCCGGAGATTTTTGAAGCTCTGCGGCTGGGTCTGGAACTGGCCAAGTCCTCCGGCGCTGACCTGATGCTGGCCACCGACCCGGATGCTGACCGGGTGGGCATTGCCATCCGCTGCCCCGACGGGAGCTATGAACTGGTTTCCGGAAACGAAGTGGGCGTGCTGCTGCTGGACTATATCTGCCAGGGCCGGATCGAAAACGGCACCATGCCCAGCAAGCCTGTGGCGGTGAAGTCCATTGTCTCCACCCCTCTGGCTGATGCGGTTGCCGCCCATTACGGCGTGGAAATGCGCAATGTGCTCACCGGCTTTAAGTGGATCGGCGATCAGATTGCCGGTCTGGAAGCTGCCGGAGAAGTGGAGCGGTTCATCTTCGGCTTCGAGGAAAGCTACGGCTATCTGGCCGGCCCCTATGTCCGGGACAAGGATGCCATCATCGGTTCCATGCTGATCTGCGAAATGGCAGCTTACTACCGTTCCATCGGCAGCTCCATTAAGGAACGACTGGAAGCCATCTACGCCCAGTACGGCCGTTACCTGAACAAGGTGGACTCTTTCGAGTTCCCCGGCCTGTCCGGCATGGACAAAATGGCAAGTATCATGGACTCCCTGCGTACAAGTGCTCCCAAGGAAATCGGCGGCTACGCCGTGACCAAGGTGACCGACTACCAGAAGTCGGAGGAAACCGGCCTGCCTGCCGCCAACGTGCTGATTTACGCTCTGGAAGGCGGCGCTACGGTGGTGGTGCGTCCCTCTGGTACCGAGCCCAAGATCAAGACCTACTTTACCACCCTGGGCAAAGATTTGGCAGAAGCTGAGGCACAGAAGGAAGTTCTGGCCAATGCCCTCAAGCCTATTTTGGCCTGATACAGTAACAAAAAAGTCCGCAGCCGGTAAAAAAGCTGCGGACTTTTCCTATGTTGTTTTACTTTTGGACGCGATCACCCTGACGGAAAATCCGCAGCAGCATGATGATTGCGGCAGCTGCCAGCACCACTTCCGTCACAAACTGGGCATAGGCCAGTCCATACAGGGGGAACAGGGCATTGAGCAGGAACAGCAAGGGGATCTCCAGAACCACCTTGCGCAAAATGGCGAATATCAGAGCGTGCCGTCCCATTCCCAAGGCAGAGAATACACCAACTGCTATGAAGTCGGTGCACAGGAACACCATGCCCAGACACAGTCCCCGCAGGAAGGCAGAGCCGTAGGCAATGATATCAGCATTGTCCATGAACATCTGAATCAAATTGGGGGCACCGAACCAGCAGCCCACGGTCACTGCCAGCATAATCGGCAGAATCAGCCCCATGGAAAAGACAATGGCGTTTTTCATACGCTTGCGGTCACCGCTGGCATAGTTGTAGCTGACCAGAGGCATGATTCCCTGGGAGAAGCCAAGACATACCTGCAGGGGCAGCATGTTGATTTTCTGCGCCACGCCCATGGCGGCCACGGCAGAGGCGCCGTACACGGCGGTGAAGTTGTTCAGAATGGTGGTGCCTGTCACATTCAGCAGGTTCTGAATGGAGGCCGGAACGCCGACACCCAGAATGCCGGTGACAACCTCTTTGCTCATGGTCTTCAGACGGCGGATGTCCAGACTGATAAAGGTTTTGCCCCGCTTGACCCGGGCCAGGACGAAGAAGTAACCGCAGGCAACGCAGTTGCTCAGGAAGGTAGCCAGACCGGCGCCGGCGGCGCCCATGTTCAGGCCCCAGGGCAGGATGAAGATGGGGTCCAGGATGATATTGAGGATACAGCCGCTCATGGTGCCAATGCTGGCATGGACGCTGGCGCCTTCGCTTCGGACCATTTGACCCTGAACCACATTCAAAATGGCAGGGACGGCTCCGCAGTTCACCGTCCAGAGCATATACCCGGCGGTTGCCGCCCAGGTAATCTCGTCGGCACCCAGCAAAGTCAGCAGCGGGTTGCGGAACAGGGTACACAGCAGGGTAAACAGCAGACCGCTGAACACGGCACCATAAAAGCCGAAAGCGGAGCTGCTGCGGACCATCTCATAATCTCCCCGTCCCAGACTCCGGCTCATCATGCTGGAGGTGCCGATGCCGAACAGATTGTTCACCGCATTGAACGCCAGCATCACCGGGTATACCAAGGTAACGGCGGCATTCTGCACCGGATCGTTGAGCATTCCCACGAAAAAGGTGTCTGCCAGGTTATAGACCACCATAACCAGTGACGCCACTACCATGGGGATCGACAATTCCGCCACAGCTCTGGGAATGGGCATGGACTCAAACAGGTAGCTTTTTTCATTTTCCTGAGCCAAAACAGTGTTCCTCCTTGTAAAGCGGGGGATTCCCACAGAATCCCCCCAATGGCGATTTATACAATAGTATAGCGCAGCAAATCGGACCCTGTCAAGGCAGATCGAATTTCTGCCGGCGGGTACATACAATCACGGTTGCAACTTATGGGGATCTATGGTAAGATAACAAAAATTTCAGTTAAGGAAGTGCAGGAATATGAACCGAATTGTGACGATGGTGCTGAAAAATCTGTGGATTGTCCCCGGTGCCTGGTTCAAGCTTTGCCGCTACGCCAAACATACCGACGAATATCCGGAAGAGGAGAAGTATCGCCACATTCAGTACATCCTGCAGCGGGCAGTCCGGGGCGGCAATGTGGACATGACCGTTACCGGCCAGGAAAATATCCCGGCGGAAGGGGGCTTTATGCTCTACGCCAACCATCAGGGAATGTTCGATGTGCTGGCCATTGCGGCCACCTGCGACCGGCCTATTGGTGCGGTGCTGAAAAAGGAGCTGTACGATATTCCGTTCCTCCATCAGATTGTGCTGTGCACCAAATCCTTTGCCATGGACCGGGAGGATGTGCGCCAGTCTCTGACGGTGATCCAGAATGTTACCGAGGAAGTGAAAAAGGGAAGAGGCTATCTGATTTTCCCGGAGGGAACCCGCAGCAAACGGGGCAACGAAATGCTTCCTTTCCATGGCGGCAGCTTCCGCTGCGCCACTAAGAGCAAGTGTCCCATTGTTCCCATTGCGCTGATTGACTGCTTCAAGGTGCTGGACCAGAAGGGCAGCAAGCCGGTTTCTGTTCAGATTCATTACCTCAAACCAATTCCCTACGAAACGTATGCCGGAATGAAGCCGGCAGAGGTGGCAGAATTGGTAAAGGCCCGGATCGCAGAGAAAATCCAGGAATGCATCTGAAGGCCAATGGCCAGAAGAATGATGGATTTGAAAGCGGATTGCCTGTGATACGGTGATGAGAATCAAATAGACGAAAAATGTCCGCTCTTGTCTTTGAAGAACGGACATTTTTTGCAAAACCAGGAAAAAATTATCATTCTGTAAACTTTAGGAATAACTTAAGAAATCCTTAAAGGATGTGCGGTTGATTCTGATTCAGAAACTCCGTATAATAAAAATCAATAATGCGTCAGCATAGCAACAGGAGGGTTACCTTATGAAAATGAAAAAATGGGTGGCACTGGCCTGCGCTCTGTGTCTGTCCGTGGGACTGGCAGGCTGCGGCGGTGGTACATCGGTTTATGTCCAGTCTGTGGAGGTGCTGGCTGGTCTGGGCGGCATTGCCCCCGGCGACCGGTTTGCGGGTATGGTGGTGTCCGAGAATGTGACGGAAATCCAGAAGGACGGAGAAAAGACCATTAAGGAACTGAAGGTCAAGGAAGGCGTCGATGTCAAGCAGGGACAGGAACTGTTCAGCTACGACACCGAGGAACTGCAGCTGACTCTGGACAAGCAGCGTCTGGAACTGGAGCAGCTGGTTGCCTCCATTGAAAATTATAAAAATCAGATTGCCACCTTGGAGCGTGAGCGGGAGACGGTAGGCGGAAACCAGAAGCTGCAGTACACCATTCAGATCCAGTCCACCCAGGTGGATTTGAAAGAGGCGGAACTGAAAGTCAAAACCAAGGAAGCCGAGGTCACGAAATCCGAGGAATTGCTGGCCAATGCTACCGTGGTTTCCCCCATTGACGGCCGTGTGCAGGCCATTAACGAAGACGGCCAGACGGATAATAACGGAAAGCCTCTGCCCTATATCACCATTCAGCAGGTGGGTTCTTATCGTATCAAGGGCGTGCTGGGAGAGCTGCAGCGGGGCGGTATTACCCAGGGTGACCGGCTGAAAATCCTGTCCCGTACCGACGATACCAAGAGCTGGATCGGTACGGTGACCCTGGTGGACTATGAAAGCCCCATTCAGAACAATAACAACAGCGGCGTGATTATTATGGGCGGCGGCAGCTCCGATGAGATGAGCGCCTCCAGCAAGTATCCGTTCTATGTGGAACTGGACAGCACCGACGGTTTGATTCTGGGACAGCATGTCTATCTGGAAATCCTCACCGAAGAGGGCGAAACTACCGGCCCCAGCATCAGCAGCACCTTTATCTGCTATGAAGAGGACGGCACTGCCTATGTCTGGGCGGAAAAGAGCGGAAAGCTGCAGAAGCGGGACGTGGTTCTGGGCGAGTATAACCCCATGACCGATACCCAGGAAATTACGGAAGGCCTGACCATGGAAGACTATATCGCCTTCCCCGACCCGGAGCTGTGTAAGGAAGGCGCTCCCACCACCCGGGAAGCACCGAAGGTAACCCAGGAGGAAACCCAGGAGCAGCAAGATGCTATGGTGGAAGGCGAGGTGGCATAATGCCCATTTTGAAGCTGACAGACATTTGTAAGGACTACATGCAGGGCAAAGAGCCGGTGCGGGTTCTGAAAAATGTAAATATGACCGTGGAAAAGGGCGATTACCTGGCAATTATGGGCCCTTCCGGTTCCGGAAAGACCACGCTGATGAACATCATCGGCTGCCTGGACGTGCCCACCTCCGGCAGCTATGAGCTGGACGGAAAAAACCTGAAGGATTTGACCGACGACGATCTGGCGGAAATTCGCAACAAGCACCTGGGCTTTGTGTTCCAGAGCTTCCATCTGCTGCCGAAAATGGATGCCCTGGACAATGTGGCGCTGCCGCTGCTGTATGCCGGTGTCCCGGTACAGGAGCGGCGGGAACGGGCAGCGCAGGCGCTGAAGTCCGTGGGACTGGAAGAGCGGATGCACTTTCTGCCCAACCAGATGTCCGGCGGTCAGTGCCAGAGAGTGGCCATTGCCCGGGCCATTGTGGGAAAGCCGGATCTTTTGCTGGCAGACGAACCTACCGGCGCTTTGGATACCAAAGCGGGCAACCAGATTATGGACATTTTCCGCCAGCTGAGCCAGGAGGGAATGACCATTATCATGATTACCCACGAGCCCAGTATTGCAGCCTGCGCTGACAAGACCTACCGGATTTTGGACGGCGAACTGCATACCGGTGAAGTACAGCAGGAAGGAGACGCAGATGAAGAAACTGGATCTGAAGAGCATAAATCTGAAGAAGCTCTCTGTGAAGAAAGAGAATCTGCCCAAGATGAAACTGCCGCAGATTTCTCTGAAGAGAGCCAATCTGAAGAATAAGAAACTGCTTCTGAGTGTCACCGCAGTTGTGCTGGTAGTTGCGCTGGGTGTAGGAATCTGGCTGGGTGCCGGCGGCAAGGCGGAGCCTGTAGGTGTCTACGCCTTTATGGATATCGGCATGACCGAATACTGGGGGGACTCCCAGGAAAGCTATGGCCCAGTTACCACCGACCGGATACAGACGGTTTTCCTCTCCGATACCCAGACGGTGACGGAGGTTTTGGTTGCCCAGGGTGACATGGTTAAAAAGGGCGACGTGCTGCTGCGCTTTGATACCACCCTTTCGGAACTGGAACTGGAGCGCAAGCGTCTGGAAGTGGAAAAGCTCAAGCTGGATCTGGAAGATGCCAAAGCGGAGCTGAACCGAATTGCCGGCATGAAGCCCATGCAGCAGCCGACCTTCGATGAGCCGTCCTATGACGAGGATATCAATACGGGTTCCATGCTGATGGAGGCTTACCGGATTTCCGACAATCCGGAGTATAATGGCAGCAGCCAGGAATTGGCGCTGATCTGCTGGCTCCAGGACACCACCAATATTGACAGCGGTGTACTGGAGACCATCCGCCAGAGAGCGGAGGAGTTGCAGAATATGATATTAGAGCCTAGTGAACCCTCTGATCCGTCTGACCCGTCCGATCCGTCCGATCCGTCTGACCCGTCCGATCCGTCTGACCCGTCCGATCCGTCCGATCCGTCCGATCCGTCCGATCCGTCCGACCCGTCCGACCCGTTTGACCCGTCCGATCCGTCCGACCCGTCTGACCCGTCCGACCCGTCTGACCCGTCTGACCCGTCCGATCCGTCCGACCCGTCCGATCCGTCTGACCCGTCCGATCCGTCTGACCCGTCCGACCCGTCCGATCCGTCCGACCCGTCTGACCCGTCCGATCCATCTGAGCCTTCGGACTCTCTGAATTCTGCCGATTCTGTGGATTCTTCCGATAGCCCAGAGTTTCCCAACGAAAGTGAACAGGCAGAGGAACTGCCAGAAGAAGATTCACCATCTTTGTTTGCAGGATTGTTCGGCGTACCGTCTATGGCTTCGGATTTCCCGGAAGAAGGCGGCGACGAAGGCTATATCAGCGTGAATTCGTACTATGTCATCTTCAAAATTACCCAGGGCAATATGTCTCTGGGGCAGCGGACGGTCTGGCAGGGTGCCTATGTCTATGGTGGGGGCGGCAGCTTCTCCATTCGACTGTTTGATGCCTCTGGAATGATGGATTATACCTTGATCGATGACGGGGAAGAGGACCCCGGCGGAATTGAAATCCCGGACATTGATTTTGGCAGCGGCTATACCGCCGCTCAGATTGCCCAGATGCGTGCTGAGCAGGAGAAGAAGATCAAGGATCTGGAGTTCAAAATCAAGATGGCAGATGCCGACTACAAGATTATGCAGACCGAAGTGGGCGATGGCAACATCTACGCCGATATTGACGGCGAAGTGGTATCCCTGCTGACGGAAGAGGAAGCCAAACAGTCCAAGACGCCCTTTATGAAGGTTTCCGGCGGCGGCGGCTTCTATGTGGAAGGCAGCATCAACGAGCTGGAAAAGGACAACCTGCGCATTGGCCAGGAGGTTACCATCAATGACTGGGAATCCGGCATGACTTATACCGGAACCGTTCAGTCTGTGGGCGACTTCCCCAGCGCAGATGGTGGTTACAGCGGCATGGGCAACCCCAATTCTTCTTACTATCCCTTTGTAGCCTTTGTGGACGGAAGCGCCGACCTGCAGGCGGGCAGATACGTGAGCATGACCTTTGCTACCAGTACCGGAGCCAATGGTATTTACCTGCAGAATCCCTTCGTCCGCACAGAGAATGGAGAATCCTATGTCTATGTCCAGGGCGCAGGCGGCAAACTGGAGAAACGTACGGTCACCGTGGGCAAGTCCCTCTGGGGCAGCTATACCGAAATCAAGGGCGGCCTGAGCGAGGATGATTACATTGCCTTCCCCTATGGAAAGAATGTAAAACCCGGTGCGCCTACGGAATTGAGTGATTTGTCCAGCCTGTATTCGTACTAAGGAGGGCAGTTATGACAGAAAATATCAGACTTGCCTTCCAGGGCATCTGGGGGCATAAGATGCGCTCGGTGCTGACCATGCTGGGTATCATCATCGGTATCGCGGCCATCATCACCATTGTTTCCACAATTCAAGGCACCAATGAGCAGATCAAGGAGAACCTGATCGGCGCAGGCAATAACGTGGTGACCGTCCAGCTCAACGAGGGAAGCTATCCCTACGATATGGCCTGGAATGGAAACCCTGACGGTGTTCGGGTGATTACCGAAAAGACTCGGCAGGAGCTGAAGGAAATTGCGGGAGTAGAGGAAGTGTCGCTGTACTGTGCCCGGAATTATTCCGACGGACTGTACTACCAGAACATCCGCTACAGCGGTCAGATTTTTGGAATTGATGAGTATTACCTGAACGTGTACGGCTATCAGGTGAAAAGCGGCCGGGGCTTTACCCAGAGCGACTATGACAACTACCGCAAAGTGGTTCTGGTGGACACCAACACCGTCAAGAACCTTTTCGGCGGAGAGGACCCGGTGGGAAAAACCGTGGAGCTGAACAGCGATGCCTTCACCGTGGTAGGCGTGGTGGCTCTTTCGGAAGAATTTGCCCCCACCATCAACTCCATGAAGGACTATCAGCTGTATATGAACAACTCCACCGGCGCAATTTACCTGCCGGACAGTGTCTGGCCAACGGCTTACCGGTTTGACGAGCCCCAGAGTGTGGCCATCAAAGTGGTGAACACCGACGCCATGACCAGCGCCGGACAGGATGCAGCGGATCTTCTGAATCAAAAGCAGATTGCTGGTTCCAACAGCAAACTCCAGTACCGCAGCCAGGATATGCTGGAGCAGGCCCAGCAGCTGCAGAAGATGTCCGAGTCCACCAACACCCAGCTGATCTGGATTGCCAGTATCTCGCTGCTGGTTGGAGGTATCGGCGTTATGAACATCATGCTGGTGTCCGTTACCGAACGTACCGCGGAAATTGGCCTGAAGAAGGCAATCGGCGCGAAGAAAAAGCGGATTTTGCTTCAGTTCCTGACAGAATCCGCGGTGCTGACCAGTATGGGCGGCCTGATTGGCGTGATTACCGGTGTGATTATGGCCCAGCTGATTTCCAGCATGGTGCAGATTCCGGTGTCCATCAGCTTGCCGGCCATTGCCGTGGCGGTGGTGTTCTCCACCCTGATCGGCGTGGTATTCGGCATGCTCCCTGCCGTGCAGGCAGCCAACCTGAATCCCATCGAGGCACTGCGCCGGGATTGATGCAAGATAAAACCGCAGGCATTTTGCTGCCTGCGGTTTTTCTGACAAAAGGTTGCAATTTGGTTAAAAATATGTTATCATTTTCGCAGTTTGAAATCATTTGGAGGTCAATACCGTGAAGAAGAAACTTGTGACCGTCCTTCTGGTGATTGTGATTATCCTGACCCTGGCAGTAGGAGGCATCGTGGGCTTCCTGTGGTATCGGGACAATCACATTTTTGTGGAAGGAAAGGCCTATTCCATCCATGCAGTTACCCTGGATCTGCGGCAGGAGGATATTTCCGCTGCCCATTACGATCAGGTTCATGCCCAGCTGCCCCAGTGCCAGATTGTCTGGAATGTTCCGTTCCAGAATGGAAAAGTTTCCAGTGATTCGGAAAGCATCAGCGTCAGTACCCTGACCCAGGAAGATGTGGACATCCTGAGCAAATATTTTCCCAACTTGAAGACCCTGGATGCTTCTGCCTGCCATGACTATGCCCTGCTGGAAGCCTTCCAGAGTCAGAATCCGGACTGCGCAGTTACCTATACTGTGGACCTGGGCGGAAAGGCCTTCCCCCCGGACACTACGGAGCTGGTGCTGGAAACGGGAGACTATACCCTGGATACCATGCTGGAAAACCTGGTGTACCTGCCTCAGGTGAAGTACATCAATCTGAAAATGCCGGAACTGTCCTTGGAGCAGGTGGAGCAGCTGAAAGCTGCCTATGAAGCCATCGACATTACCTGTACCGTAGAACTGATGGGTAAGGAGTACGACACCCAGACCACCCAGTTGGATCTGTCGGCGCTGACTTCTGAGGGGGTTGCCGAAGTAGCGGAAAAGCTGGCCATGCTGCCCAACCTGGAAAGTGTGGAACTGGCTGATGCCGAAGGCACCAGCCAGCTGACCAAGGAGGATGTCAAAACCCTGATGGACACCGCTCCGGAGGTGAAGTTCCATTACAGCTTTGACTTCTTCGGCCAGACCATTTCCACCACCGACGAGGAAGTGCACATCAAGAATACGAAAATCGGCGACGATGGGGAACAGGAAGTTCGACTTGCTCTGGATCTGATGCAGAACTGCAGCCGCTTCGTGCTGGAAAACTGCCAGATGTCCAATGACGTTCTGGCCAAAATCCGGGACGACTACCGGGACAAGACCAAGGTGGTCTGGCGGGTGTACTTCGGCGAGGGCGGCAGCAGCCTGACCGACGCCCAGGTGATCCGGGCGGTGTACGGCCTGGTGGATGACAACTGCCACGACCTGATTTACTGTGAAGACGTGCAGTTTATGGACATCGGCCACAATGAATTTCTGGATGCAGTGCCCTTTGTGGCGGGAATGCCCAACCTGGAATACATCATCGTATCCGGCGCGCCCATCAAGGATTTGACTCCCTTTGAAAACTGCAAGAAGCTGAAGTTCCTGGAAATCGCCTTCTGCGAATATATTGAGGACCTGTCGCCTTTGGCAAACTGTGAAAGCCTGGAAATGCTGAATATCAGCAACACCCACGCCCTGGATCTGTCTCCCCTGGATGATCTGCCTCTGACCCATTTGTGCGCCAGACTGAACCCTGCCGGCGGCAGCCGGATTCCCAAGGAAGAGCAGGACCGCTTCATCGAGCAGCATCCGGACTGCTGGTCCTCCTTTACCGGCTCTCAGCCTTACGGCGTAGGCTGGCGGTATGATACGGACGAAATTACGCCGCTGCCTGCATACGAACTGATTGCCGAAGTTTTCCGGTATCCCAATGCCCCCAACAACGTGGGCTGGTATCTGGAAACGGAATCTTAATACACGAAAGGAAGTATGTTGTATGAATCATCCCATTCACACGGAAAATGCCCCCGCAGCCATTGGCCCGTATTCTCAGGCAGTGCAGGCGGGAAATCTGCTGTTTGTCTCCGGACAGCTGCCCATTGATCCGGCTACCGGCGCCTTTGCCGGAGAGGACATTGCCTCCCAGACCCGTCAGTCCCTGACCAATGTCCGCAATATTCTGGAAAAGGCTGGATACAGCTGCGCAGATGTGGTGAAAACCACAGTATTGCTGGCAAATATTGAAGATTTTGCCGCTATGAACGCAGTATATGCCGAGTTCTTTACGGAAAATTGCCCTGCCCGGGCAGCCTATGCCGTCAAGGATATTCCCAAGGGCGCTCTGGTGGAGATTGAAGCTGTTGCCTGCAAGTAAATTCCTGTAAAAAGCCAATGAACCCTCCCGACCAGAAAAACGGTCAGGAGGGTTTTGTGCAGCTGCAAGCAGTTTCTGCTTCCCATTGGCTGCCGGGTATGGTATAATAAAAAGAAAAAGGAGAAACTCCATGACCTTAGAAGAACTGAAACAAAAAATGGACCAGGCCCATTATATCTACGATGACACCCTGGCCACGGTGCTGTATGTGGCGCTGCAGCTGGGACGGCCGCTGCTGATTGAGGGCGCTGCCGGTGTGGGCAAAACCGAGATTGCCAAAGTGATGGCCTCGGCCCTGGACCGGGATCTGGTGCGTCTGCAATGCTATGAAGGCCTGGACGAGAGCAAGGCCCTGTACGAATGGAACTACCAGAAGCAGCTGCTGTCCATCCAGGTGAATATGAATGCCCAGGACAAGGATGCGCTGACCAAATCCCTGTTCAGCGACGAGTACCTGCTGGAGCGGCCGCTGCTGCAGTCTATCCGGTCGGAAAAGCCGGTGGTGCTGCTGATTGACGAAATCGACAAGGCCGATGAAGAATTTGAAGCCTTCCTGCTGGAACTGCTTTCGGATATGCAGGTGTCCATCCCGGAGGTAGGCACCATCCAGGCCAGATCCATCCCCTTTGTGGTGCTGACCTCCAACCGGGCAAGACCTTTGAGCGAAGCCCTGCGGCGGCGGTGCGCCTACCTGTATATTGAATATCCGGACATGGAAAAGGAACTGGCCATTCTCCGGGCAAAGCTTCCCCATGTGGATGACCGACTGTGTGCCCAGGTTGCCCTGGCGGTGCAGAAGCTGCGTGCCAGCGAAACCATTCTGAAAAAGCCCTCCATTGCGGAGACCCTGGACTGGGCGGCGGCCCTGGATGCCTTGGGCCTGCGGGAACTGACCCCGGATGCCCTGCGGCAGACGGCAGGATTTGTGCTGAAAAATAACGAAGATATCGCCGAACTGAATCTGGATGACCACCATGCCTGTCAATGCGGAGGCTGTGGAGGACACCACCATGACTGACCCGCAGGTCTACCTGGAAAAGCTGTCTGCTTTTTCCCGGATGCTGCGGCTGGAAGGGTTAATCATCAGCCCCAAGGAAACCGAGGATGCTGCCCGGCTGCTGATTGGCCTGGGAATGGCAGACCGGGAGCAGGTGAAAACAGCCCTGAGGACGGTCTATGCCAAATCCCGGGAAGAGCAGCTTTCCTTTGACCGGTGCTTTGACGGATTCTTCATTTCCGAAGAAAAGATGCGCCAGCAGGCCAAGGAGCAGATGCAGCGGGAGAAGGAACTGCAGCAGCATCGCCAGGAGGCAGAAGAGGAGTTGCAGCTCAACGGCAAACCCATGGACCTGGACGAAAGCCAGCGGGAAGCCTATGCCGCCATGCCGGAGGATGCCCGCCAGCGGCTGCGCAGCTTTATGGAAAAATACCGAGGCACCGCCGAGCGCAACCCCAAACTCTACGGCGAATTTATCCACTCGGTCTTTGCCCGGGCCATTCTGGAACAGCAGATGCTGATGGAGAATGCGGGAGTGGGTGCCCAGGAGATTGACCCGGAAATGGGAATTTTGTACCGGGATATTTCGGAGTTTAAGGATTCGGAAATCCCCAAAGCTATCGCCATGATCCAGGCAGTGGCCCGGCAGATCAACGGAGAGCTTTCCGCCAAACGCAAAGGCAGCGCCCACACCGGGAAGCTGGATTTCCGAAAAACCATCCGCAAGGGTCTGGAAACCGGCGGCAGCTTCTACCGTCTGCGCTACCGGAAAAAACGGGCCCAGCGCAAACATCTGGTGCTGCTGTGCGACGTCTCCGGCTCCATGGTGCAGTTTTCGGAATTTGCCCTTCGGTTCATTCAGAGCCTGAATCAGGTGTCGGACAGTTCCCGAACTTTCCTGTTTTCGGAAACTATGGTGGAAGTAGATGCGTTCCAGCTTCAGAACATGGATCAGTTCCGCAGCCATGTCCGGGAACTGGGAATCTACGGACGGGGAACGGATGTGGGAACCGCCCTGGCCCAGCTGTGCCTGAAGCAGCCGCCGGTGCTCAACCAGGCTACCACGCTGCTGATTTTGTCCGATACCAAGACCATTGACCAGCCCCGGGCTGTTCGGGCAGTGATGGAAGCGAAACGGCAGTGCGGCCGGGTGCTCTGGCTCAATCCCATCCCTCAGAATAAGTGGCAGTATCTCAGAAGCGTGCAGACCATGGCGGAAATTTGCACCATGGTTCCCTGCAGCACCCTGCGGGAGCTGGCTTCCGCCTGCCGCAGATTGACCAAGATCTAGCCCAATCGATTGCCAGCCCGGAGAATCCAGTGCGGACTCTCCGGGCACTGTTTTTTGAAAAAGGTACACCCAAACCAACAAAGAAACCCTCTGTTTTTGCCATATGTCGATATATTTCTGCAGAATTGTAGACACCTACAAATTATGCCGATTCTTTCTGGGAAATAAGCTCATGGAAAATGACCCTTATTTCTGTTATAATAAACGAGGTACACCCTATCCCGAAAATCGCTTTTACTGGAAGCGTAAGGAGGTTAATATCACCATGCTGCCATCATCGTACTACAGCAAAACGGATGAGATCATTGCCCGATATGTCCCGGATGCCCGCTCCCTGATTCCCATTATGCAGGATATTCAGGCGGAGTACCGCTATCTTCCGGCGGAACTTCTGAGCTATGTGGCCGGGAAAATCGGAATCACCGAGGCCAAGGCCTATTCGGTTGCCACATTCTATGAGAATTTCTCCTTTGAAGCAAAGGGCAAGTATGTCATTAAGGTCTGTGACGGCACCGCCTGTCATGTGCGCCACTCCACTCCGGTGCTGGAGGCACTGTGGAAGGAACTGGGCCTGAGCAAGAAGAAGCATACCACCGACGACATGCTCTTCACGGTAGAGACGGTTTCCTGCCTGGGCGCCTGCGGTCTGGCTCCCACCATGATGGTCAACGAGCAGGTTTATCCTTCCATGACTCCGGAGAAGGCATTGGCACTCATCGAGGAATTGCGAGGTAAAGGCTGATGATGAAGACGGTTCAAGATTTGGTACAGGCCACTGAGAAGGCCTGCCAGGAGATCAAAAACTATGATTGCCGGATTCTGGTCTGCTCCGGCACCGGATGTATTGCCACCGGCTCCCAGGTGACCTATGAGATTTTTGAAAACCTGGTAAAGGACACCCCGGGTGTCCAGCTGGTATTTTCTCCCTGCGGCGGACATGACGAAAAAGTCGTGGGCGTGAAGAAGACCGGCTGCCAGGGCTTCTGTGAATTGGGCCCGCTGGTTCGGATTCAGAAGGGCGATAAGGTTATTCAGTACATCAAGGTACAGCCTGAGGACTGCGCTGATATTTTTGAAAAAAGCGTGCTGGGCGATGAGATCATCGAGCGGCTGCTGTATAAGAAGGGCGAAAAGGCTTATGTGCAGCCCGATGAGATCCCCTTCATTGCCAAGCAGACCCGGATTGTTCTGGAAAACTGCGGCAAGTTCGACTCCGAGTCCCTGGACGAGTATCTGGCTTCCGGCGGTTTCTCCGCACTGAAGAAGGCCATGTTTGAAATGACCCGGGACGAGGTCATTGAGGAAGTGGACAAGTCCGGCCTCCGGGGCCGCGGCGGCGGCGGCTTCCCCACCGGCCGGAAGTGGAAGCAGGTAGCTCGTCAGAAGGAGCAGGTGCGCTATGTAGTCTGTAACGGTGACGAAGGCGACCCCGGCGCATTCATGGACGGCTCCGTTATGGAAGGCGACCCCTTCAAACTGATTGAAGGCATGATGATTGCCGGTTACGCCGTGAAGGCGGACAACGGCTACATCTATGTCCGTGCGGAATACCCCATGTCCGTGGCCCGGCTGCGCAACGCCATTGCCCAGCTGGAGGAGCGGGGACTGCTGGGTGACAACATCCTGGGCTCCGACTTCAGCTTCCATATGCATATCAACCGGGGCGCAGGCGCTTTCGTCTGCGGTGAGGGTTCTGCCCTGACCGCCTCCATCGAAGGCAACCGTGGCATGCCCCGTACCAAGCCCCCCAGAACCGTGGAAAAGGGGCTGTGGGAAAAGCCCACGGTGCTCAATAACGTGGAAACCTACGCCAACGTGCCCAAGATTATTCTCCAGGGCGCCGACTGGTTCCGTTCCATCGGTACTCCCGGCAGCCCCGGATGTAAGACCTTCTCCCTGACCGGCGCCATTGAGAACACCGGCCTGATCGAAGTGCCCATGGGTTCTACCCTGCGGCAGATTATCTTTGACATCGGCGGCGGCCTGAAAAACGGCGCCGAGTTCAAGGCGGTTCAGATCGGCGGCCCCTCCGGCGGCTGTCTGACGGAGAAGCATCTGGACGAGCCTCTGGACTTTGACTCCGTGAAGAAATTCAACGCCATCGTCGGCTCCGGCGGCATGGTGGTTATGGGCCAGGATACCTGTATGGTGGAAGTTGCCCGGTTCTTCATGTCCTTTACCCAGCGGGAATCCTGCGGCAAGTGTACTCCCTGCCGGGAGGGCACCAAGCGGATGCTGGAGATTCTGGAGCGGATTGTCAACGGTCAGGGCAAGCTGGAAGATCTGGATACCCTGGAAGAACTGGCAACCATGATTCAGACCATGGCTCTGTGCGGCCTGGGCAAATCTGCGCCGCTGCCGGTGCTGTCTACCCTGTCTACCTTCCGGGATGAATATATCGAGCATATCGTCAACAAGAAGTGCCGGGCCAAGACCTGTACGGCGCTGCGGCGGTATGTGATTAACCCGGCATTCTGTAAGGGCTGCTCCAAGTGTGCCCGGAACTGCCCGGTCAACGCCATTTCCGGCGTGGTCAAGAAGCCCTACACCATCGATTCCGACAAGTGCATCAAGTGTGGCGCATGTAAAGATAACTGTGCCTTCGATGCCATCTATGTGGAAGCATAAGGAGGGGATACAATGGGTACGATTACGATCAATGGAAAAAAGGTAGAATTTACCAACGAAAAAAACCTGCTGACCATCATTCGCAAGGCCGGCATTGAGATCCCCACGCTGTGCTATCAGCCGGAACTTTCCATCTTTGGCGCCTGCCGCCTGTGTACGGTGGAAGATGACCGGGGCCGCTGCTTTGCTTCCTGCTCTGAGGAACCCCGGGATGGCATGGTGATTTATACCCACACCGAGCGGCTGCGCAAGCACCGCAAGCTGATTGTGGAACTGCTGCTGGCGGCCCACTGCCGGGACTGCACCACCTGTGACAAGCACGGCAAGTGCACCCTGCAGAAGCTGGCCTACCAGCTGGGCATTAACGGCGTCCGGTTTGAAAATCACCGGGAAATCCAGCCTGTGGACTTCTCTTCTCCCGCCATCGTCCGGGACCCCAACAAGTGCATCCTCTGCGGCAACTGCGTCCGGGTCTGCAATGAAATCCAGGGCGTGGGTGTTCTGGGTTTTGCCCACCGTGGTACGGAAGCTACCGTCAGCCCTGCCTTCAATCGAGAAATGGCGGCCACCAACTGTGTCAGCTGCGGCCAGTGCCGGGTAGTTTGTCCCACCGGCGCCCTGACCATTCACCACAATATGGAAGAAGTCTGGAAGGCACTGGGCGATCCCAACACCCGGGTGGTGGCCCAGATTGCTCCGGCAGTCCGGGTGGCTGTTGGTGATGCCTTCGGTTTGCCCAGAGGGGAAAACGCCATGGGCAAAATCGTGGCGGCACTGCACCGGATGGGCTTTGACGAGGTCTTTGATACCTCCTATTCCGCTGACCTGACCATTATGGAAGAGTCTGCGGAGTTCCTGGATCGGGTCGGAAAGGGCGGAACCTTGCCGCTGCTGACCTCCTGCTGCCCTGCCTGGGTCAAATTCGTGGAGAATGAATATCCCGATTTCAAGCCCAATGTTTCCACCTGCCGCAGTCCTCAGCAGATGTTCTCTGCGGTCATCAAGGATTACTACCGTGACCCGGCAAACAGCGAGGGCAAAAAGACCTTTGTGGTATCCATCATGCCCTGTACGGCCAAGAAGATGGAGGCCCGTCGCCCGGATGCTTATACCAAGGGTGAAAAGGATACCGACTCCGTTCTGACCACGGTAGAGCTGATCCGGATGATCGATGGTCACGGCATCAACTTTGAAACCCTGCCCAGCGAAGCCTGCGACATGCCCTTTGGCATTGCTTCCGGCGGCGGCGTGATCTTCGGCGCCACCGGCGGCGTTACCGAAGCAGTGCTGCGCCGGCTGGTGGACAGCCACGATACCGCGACTCTCAATGCCATTGCCGACTGCGGTGTCCGTGGAGATCAGGGAATTAAGGAATTCACCGTTCCTTACCAGGGTATGGACATCAGCATCTGCGTGGTTTCTGGACTGGAAAATGCCAGAAAGGTGCTCAATTCTGTCAAATCCGGAGAAAAGCAGTACCATTTCATCGAAGTCATGGCCTGCCCCGGCGGCTGCGTCATGGGCGGCGGTCAGCCCACCGACGGCGTCAAGGAGCGTCAGGCCAAGGCTCGCACCAAGGGCTTGTATGCCGCTGACGGAGACATGGTCATCAAGAAGTCCGACGAAAACCCGCTGATGGATATTTTCTACAACGGCTATTTCAAGGGCAAAGCCCACGAACTGCTGCACAATCCCCATTGATGGTTAACTTATCTGCACCCCCACTTTGGTGGGGGTGCTTTTGCGCCAATCTGAGCATTTAATTTTTAAATGCTTATGATAGATTCATAAATACGCGTTGACATCGCCGGTTCCGAGTGCTATAGTATGTCCCATCAAGTATTTCCTGTGCGCACAAATGTGCGCAGGATTGCAAGAGAAGGAGAGAAGATTATGAAAAAGATTATTGCCCTTGCGCTTTCTGCACTGATGCTGCTGGGTTTGACTGCCTGCGGCGCATCAGAGCCTCAGACCGCAACCACTGCGGCAGCTGCAGCTGAAGTTGCCACTGAAGCGGTCACCGAAGCTGCCACCGCCTCTGCCGGTGAAAAGTATGTTGTGGGCGTGTGCCAGTTGGTACCTCACGATGCACTGGATGCCGCTACCCAGGGCTTCTGCGATAAGCTGACCGAATTGCTGGGAGAGGACAACGTTGAAATCAACGTTCAGGTCGCCGCCGGTGACTCTGCGACCTGCGCTCCCATCGTCAATGCCTTTGTGGCAGAGGAAGTGGACCTGATTATGGCTAACGCCACCCCCGCCCTCCAGGCAGCTTCCCAGGCAACTGCTGATATTCCCATCCTGGGCACCTCCGTTACCGAGTACGGTGTAGCCATGGGTATTGAGAACTTCAGCGGCACCGTGGGCGGCAATATCTCCGGTACCTCTGACCTGGCGCCTCTGGACCAGCAGGCCCAGATGGTAAAGGATTGGTTCCCGGATGCCAAGAATGTGGGCTTGCTCTACTGCTCCGCCGAAGCCAACTCCCAGTACCAGGTGGACACCGTTCAGAAATACCTGGAAGAGCTGGGCTTCACCTGTACCCAGTACCCCTTTGCCGATTCCAACGATATGGCGGCGGTTACCCAGACTGCTGCGGATAACTCCGATGTGATCTATGTCCCCACTGACAATACCGTAGCTTCCGGCTCGGGAATTGTGGACGGCATCTGCCAGCCTGCTGGCATTCCGGTCATTGCCGGTGAAGAAGGCATCTGCGGCGGCTGCGGCGTGGCCACCCTGTCCATCAGCTACTATGACCTGGGCGTCAAGACTGCGGAAATGGCAGCCCAGATTCTCACCGGTGAGACGGATATTTCCACCATGCCCATTGGCTATGCAGACACCTTCACGCCTAAGTACAACGCAGCTATCTGCGAGGCTCTGGGCATTACCCCCCTGGAGGGCTACGAAGCCATCGGCTAACACAGAAAATGCAAAAGCGGGCGAGGCGGCTGCGGCACCTCGCCCACTTCCGGCGAATGGAGAATGACAATGACAAACTTTCTGAACGCGCTGCCCGGTGCAGTTTCCCAAGGACTGATCTGGGGCATCATGGCCATTGGCGTATATCTGACCTACAAAATTCTGAGCATTTCCGACCTGACGGTGGACGGTTCCTTCTGTACCGGCGGTGCGGTGTGCGCAGTACTGATGACAGCCGGATACAATATCTGGCTGTCTATGCTGCTGGCGGCGCTGGCAGGCCTGCTGGCGGGACTGGTGACAGGATTTTTCCACACAAAATGCGGCATTCCCGCGATTTTGTCCGGTATTTTGACGCAGCTGGGACTATGGTCGGTGAACCTGGCAATTATGGATATGAAAGCCAACGTGTCGCTGAATGTGAATAATTTTGACCTGCTGGTTTCCCTGCGGTATTTGCAGGAGGTGCAGAAGGGGATGCGCCCCTTCTGGCAGCATCCCATTTTTGTGGTGGGACTGATGACCGTTGCTGTTATTGGCGTGCTGTACTGGTTCTTCGGCACGGAACTCGGCGCTTCCATCCGGGCTACCGGAGCCAACGGCAACATGGCCCGGGCTCAGGGCATCAATACCAGCTTCAATCAGGTGCTGGGACTGGGACTGTCCAATGCATTGGTGGCCCTGTCCGGCGCCATGCTGTGCCAGTACAACGGCTTTGCCGAAATCAACATGGGCCGGGGCGCCATCGTCATTGGCCTGGCTGCGATTATCATCGGTGATGTGGCCTTTGGCAAGATTTTCCGCAACTTTGGCCTGAAGCTGCTGGCGGTTTCCATTGGCTCGATTATCTACTATGTGGTAATTCAGTTCGTCATCAGCGAGTTCAAAATGAACACCAACTACATGAAGCTGATTTCCGCGCTGATCGTGGCGCTGTTCCTGGCGATTCCCTACTGGAAGCAGCAGTATTTCCACAAGAAGGGCAAGGTAAGACAGAATGCTTAAACTGCAAAATATTTGGAAAACCTTCAACGCCGGCACCATTAACGAAAAAGTTGCCCTGCAAAACTTAAGCCTGACCATGGAAGAAGGGGACTTCGTTACCGTCATCGGCGGCAATGGCGCGGGAAAATCCACCATGCTCAACGCCGTGGCCGGTGTCTTTGGCGTGGACTCGGGAAAAATTTTGATTGACGGGGTGGATGTGACCAATCTGCCGGAATATAAACGGGCAAAATACATTGGCCGGGTGTTCCAGGACCCTATGATGGGTACCGCTGCTACCATGCAGATTGAAGAGAATCTGGCACTGGCAGCCCGACGGGGCCAGAGTCGTACCCTTCGGGCCGGCATCACCCGGGCAGAGCGGGAAGCCTATATGGAACAGCTGAAAATCCTGGGCCTTGGCCTGGAAAACCGGATGACTGCCAAGGTTGGTCTGCTGTCCGGCGGTCAGCGTCAGGCGCTGACGCTGCTGATGGCCACCTTGCAGCGGCCCAAGCTTTTGCTGCTGGACGAGCATACCGCAGCTCTTGATCCCAAAACCGCAGCCAAGGTGCTGGACGCTACCCAGCGGATCGTGCAGAAGGATAACCTGACTACCCTGATGATTACCCACAACATGCGTGATGCCATTGCCTACGGCAACCGCCTGATTATGATGTACGAGGGGCATGTGGTGGTGGACGTGTCCGGTGAGGAAAAGAAAAAGCTGACGGTGGAGCAGCTGCTGAACCTGTTCAGCCAGGCTTCCGGTTCCGACGAAGTGGACGATAAAATGGTGCTGTCCTGAAAAAAGATAGAAAAATTCCGGAAAACCCTTTGGTTTTCCGGAATTTCTTTTGTTATAAGGAAGATTTATCATCCCTTTACGGGATCAGCGCCCAGGTATTCTTCCAGGCACAGCCCGGAATCCTTCAGATCCAGGGCAACCTCTTTGCCCACATAGCGGAAATGCCAGGGCTCATCAATGATGCCGGTGTAGTATTCTTTATCGGCGCGGTAGCGTACAATGAAACCATAATCCCAGCAGTGCTCCTGAAACCAGGCCACGGCTTCATCACCCAGCAGATCTACCGCCAGACCCAGATGATGCTCACTGGTACCGGGCAGAGCCACGGTTTCCAGAGCCTTCTCCCGGGCCTGGGAAAAGTCCATGTCCAGATTTTCCATATATTCCTGGGTGCGGTTTTCCAGAATGGTGGTTTGCTCCTTCACGGTCCGGTAGGCGGAGTTGAAGATATAGTCGATGCCGGCGTTATTGCAGTCTTGCAGCATCTGCACCAGAGCATCATAGCAAACCTGATCTACATCGTGGTAGTCCACCACATTCACCAGCTCCATCTGGTAGTCGGCAGGGACCGGATTCCGGGCGTTGACCAGAATCACATCGATTCCCTTAGGGGTAAAGTAGTGGGTTCTTCCGTCGATGACTGTAGGCCCTACGGCGGCGGAACCATCCTCTGTGAGATAGTAATGGTATTCTCCCATCTGGAGCCAGCCCCGGGCCATCCAGCCGGACTCGTCAAAATAGTATCGTTTCCCGTCGATTACCTGCCAGCCCACCACCATGGGGCCTTCGGGGGAGAAGTAGCGGGTGCCTTCTTCCGTTTCCTCCCAGCCGGTGTGCATTTTGCCGTCTTCCTGGAAGCAGAAAATGTCCTCGCCCAAGGTGGTAACGCCTGTTGCCAGGATTCCCTCGGAATCAAAGTAGTATCGTCCCTCTTCCAGATTCAAAAATCCGGTATACAGAATACCATCGGCGTCAAAGAAATACCGGTTTCCGTCAATGTCTTTCCAGCCAGTGACCAGAACGCCCTGATCTAAATAGTACCGCAGATCTCCCAGCCACAGCCATCCTTCCACCATGGTGCCGTTGCCGCCGAAATAGTAGGTGTTGCCATCCACTTCCTGCCAGCCGGTGGCCATGACGCCGGAGGAGTCAAAATAGTAGGTAATGCCGTCAATGCCCTGAAAGCCGGTATAGGGTGTGCCGTCGTTGTGAAGAAAGTAGCGCTGCTGTCCCAGTTCCAGCCAGCCCGAAACCGGATCACCGTAAAAGTCCTGGTAGTAGCGCACACCATCTTCTTCCACCCATCCGCTGCGGTCTACGAAATGCTCATACCAATACCAGCCGCCTGCTGTGGAAAGTACAATTGCGGCGCACAGAATCCCAATCGGCAGAATCTGCCGGATTTTTTCTCTCATTTCCAGCCTCCCTGGAAGTTTTTGGTTCAATTATAACCCGAAATACACCGGAATGCAACCTATGAACAAACCGGCAAGGAGAATTCACAACCCCTTAGGAAAATGATAGGAAAAACTTAAGAAGTTTGCCAGTAGAAATTTTGCCGGAATCTGGTATAATAGAACCAAAACAGGATTTCTTTCCCGGTGTAGAGCTGATGATGGATACGGAGGATAATACGCATGGCATCCCAGGAAACCAAATTGAAAGTTCTGATTACCACGGATTTGTTCACCACGGAGACCAACGGCGTGGTAACGTCGGTGAAAAATCTCTTTGATCAACTGACGGCCAAAGGGCACGATGTGCGGATTTTGACCATATCGGACAGTTTCCATTCCCACAAGGAAGGGGCGGTATATTATGTCCGCTCGGTGCCGCTGAAGGGAGTATATCCGGATTTGCGGATGCCCACTTCTTACCGCAGCCGCCTGATTCAGGAAATCATCGACTGGAAGCCGGACGTGGTGCACAGCCAGTGTGAATTTTTCAGCTTCCAGTTTGCTGCCCGGATTTCCCGGATCACCGGTGCGCCCATTGTCCATACTTATCATACTTTGTATGAGCAATATCTGACCTCCTATGTGGTACCCAGCAAGCGGCTGGGAGAGTTTGTGGCAAAGATGTTCTCCCGAAACCGGCTGCGCAATGTGAAAACTCTGGTGGCCCCCACTTTAAAAGTGGAAAATGCCCTGCAAGGGTACGGCCTGCACGCACCCATCAGCGTGGTGCCCAGCGGTATCAGCCTGGAGCAGCACCACCAGCGGCTGAGCCCAGAGCAGCGCTGCCAGATGCGCCAATCCCTGGGTATCGGAGAGGATGACCGGGTGATGCTGAACTTGGGCCGTCTGGGGGGGGAAAAAAATCTGGGAGAACTGATGGAACTGTTTGCCCAGGCCCGTCAGCACAATGACAAGCTGAAATTCCTCATTGTAGGCGACGGTCCTGTGAGAGAGGATTTGCAGCGCCAGGCCCAGCGGCTGGGTGTGGCGGAACATGTAATCTTTACCGGCATGGTAGACCCGTCTCAGGTGCAGAATTACTACCAGCTGGGGGATATTTTTGTCAGTGCCTCCACCAGTGAAACCCAGGGCCTTACTTATATTGAAGCTGCCGCCAACGGCCTGCCCCTGCTGTGCCGTCAGGATGACTGCCTGGCGGATGTGCTTCAGGAGGGGCAGAACGGCTACGAGTATACCAGCGCGGAGGAATTCTTACAGGCCATCGACATGGCGATGCACGATACCCAGTGGCGGGAGACCGCTGCCCGGCGCAGTCAGGAGATTGCCGCCGCTTTTGATAAAAAAGCCTTTGGCGAGGCCATTGAGAATATCTATGAATCGGTGCTGTGACCTTTGACGCACCGTCCGAAACAGGACGGTGCGTTTTGTTCAGAACGAAAGAGGAGAGCGTATGAAAATTGCCAGAATATTTGCGGGGCTGTTTGCCGCCGCCGGACTGGTGCTGATGCTGGGGACAGTGGGACTGTGCCTGGCAAATTTGAATGCCCCGGTGAAGGTGGACCAGATTCCCGAAGGCGCAGTGCAGCGCAGTCAGGAGCTGATGGACGCCGTTTCCGCTGGAGATTACCAGTCGGTATCTGCACAGATTTATGGCCAGCCGGATCTGGGGTTCTCCGGGAGTTTGGAGGATGCCGTAAGCGACCGGTTCTGGCAGGTGTACCTGGACAGCCTTTCTTATGAATTTCTGGGGGACTGCTATGTGTCGGATGCCGGATTTGCCCGTCAGGTTCGCCTTACTGCCCTGGATTTACCGGCAATGGTGCTGGACATGCAGCAGCGCTGCCATGACCTGCTCCAGCAGAGGGTGGAGGCAGCTACGGAGATGGAAGAACTGTATGACGAAGAAAATAACTTTCGCCAGGATCTGATTGACCAGGTGATGAATCAGGCGGTGGAAGAAGCATTGCAGCAGGAACACAAGACGGTTTCTTATGATGTGGTGCTGGATTTGGTGCTGCGGGACGGTCAGTGGTGGGCCGTTCCCAACCAGGCACTGCTGGCTGCTTTGTCCGGCGGCATTGGCTAAGGAGGGGAAACAATGGCGTATCAACCGAAATTTGCGAAAACCCCGGGAAAAGCACCCCTTCCTCCCGTCCGTCAGGAGAAACCCAAAAAGAAGCGCAGCAAAGCACAATGGGCTGCTCTGATTTTGCTGACGATTCTCATTGTTCATGCATCCACAATGGCTACTGCGGAACTTTTGGGAAGAATGTATCAGAATTTGGGAAGACCCAAACTCTCCGAGCCCTCCCGCACTGCCAGTGTGGCCATTGGCCAGCAGGTCAATACTTACCTGACCGGCCAGATTTCCGCCGCCAGAGAATCCCTGCTTTCTTCAGACAAGCCGGTGATCGAAGTGGAGCCGGTGCGCAAGCGCTACTGGATTGAAGCAGACGCCCAGGTAGCTCCGGAGCCGAACCCGGAGTGCTATGGGGAAACCACAGACCCGGAAGTGCTCAAACAGGTGCTGGAGGATGCGGCCTGGCTGCTGGAAGACCAGAAGCTGTATTTTACACCGGAAGTGGAGCTGTTCCAGGACAGCGTGGTCCGGTATTATCTGGATGACAGTATTTTTGCCATCACCTGGAAGGAAGTCCATGATGGTTCGGTCTATACTTTCTCCGAAATTAAGGTTTCCGACCCCTCCCAGTTCCGCCGCCATTTGGCGGGTGGGGAGTATGGCTCGGAAATGCAGTATCTGACCACAGAAATGGCGGCCAGCGTCAATGCGGTGGTGGCCTCTGCCGGTGACTTCTATCGGTTCCGGGATTTTGGCGCCGTGGTCTACCAGGGGGTTGCCCGAAGGGTTGAGGGTACTTACGCCGAAACCTGCTATATTGATACCAACGGCGACATGCACTTTACCTACGCCGGAGAAGTGCTGACAGTGGAGGATGTGCAGAAATTCGTGGACGAAAACAGCATTTCCTTCAGTCTGGCCTTCGGCCCGGTGCTGGTGGATAACTATGAAGTAAAGGAACCGACCTGGTACGGCGTTGGAGAAATTAACGAAGGCTATGCCCGGTCCGCTCTGTGCCAGATGGGGCCGCTGCACTACATTGTGGCCACCGCCAATACGGAGGGACCCTATCAGGAGATTCCCACGGTGCAGATGTTCACCAAAAACATTGCGGCCACCGGCTGCAAAATGGCCTACTGCCTGGATGGCGGCCAGACGGCTACCATTGTCATGAACGACCAGCTGATTAACCGCCCGGTTTATGGTCAGCAGCGGAAAATCAGCGATATCATCTATTTTGCCACGGCTGTTCCGGAGGGAGGTTAAGACCATGGAGCGGATAGCCTATATTTCAGGAGAAACCGTTATCTATTGGAACTCCATTGTCCTGACTCTGGCGGCTATGGTTGCCATCTGCTTTTTCCTGGCCTTTTATCTGGGAAAAACCGGGAATGCGGCTGCAGGCTTTGCAGTGGTGCCGGTCAGTCTGGCTTTGAGCCTGGTGTTTGCCCGGTTCGTCCACTGGTATTGCCGCACCGACAGCTATGCCAGCTTCCAGGCTGCCATGACCGACTACTCTTCCGGCGGTTATGCCCTGCTGGGTGTGTTCGTCGGATGCCTGGTGGCTGCAGGAATTGTGCGGATTCTCTTCCTGAACCGAAACCTGCCCCAGATGCTCGACTGCATGTGCCTTGCGGGCTGCGCGGGCATCAGTGTGGGGCGGCTGGCTTCCTTCTTCAACAGTTCTGACCGGGGGCAGATTGTGCAGTCCATACAGTCTCTTCCCTGGGTTTATCCCGTGACCAATGCGGTGTCCGGAGCTACGGAGTGCCGCCTGGCGACCTTCGTCATTCAGGCGATGGTGGCGGCTGTGCTGTTCCTTTGCCTGACGGTCTTTGATTTAGCGAGCCATCGCCGGGGCAGAGGGAAAGAGGGGGATACCTGCTTGCTGTTCCTGCTATGCTACGGCGCTTCTCAGGTGGTGCTGGACAGCACCCGGTATGATTCTTTGTTTTTCCGCAGCAACGGCTTTGTCAGCATCGTCCAGGTGCTGGGAGCGGTTGTCATGGTGTTTGCCGTGGTGATGTTCTCGGTGCGGCTGGTCAAGCACCGGGGGTTCCGGCTGTGGTATGTTCCCATTTGGCTGGCCATTGCGGCGGCCATTGGCGGGGCCGGATACATGGAGTATTACGTCCAGCGCCGGGGAAACGAGGCGGTATTTGCCTACAGCGTTATGAGCGGATGCCTGCTCGGAGTCATTGCCCTGACCTTGCTGATCCGGGGGATTGGCACCGCTGCCTGGAGACGCAGCCGCACTCTTTTGTAAATCGTGCAGACGGCACAGCCTGTTGGCTGTGCCGTTTTTGCCGGGGGCACCATTGACAAATCCAGCCAAGCCCATGTATAATGTGGTAGAAAAAGCGGGGTATCACTTATCCCACGTATCGTATGAAGGAGGACATTATGACAAGCAACGAAAAGAAGCAGCTGCAAATCACTGCCTGCAAGGTTCGGATGGGCGTCATTGAGGCAACCCATGGTGCCAAGGCGGGACATCCCGGCGGCAGTCTGTCTGCTGCGGACATGTTTACTTATCTGTACTTCAAGGAAATGAACATTGACCCCGCCAACCCCAAGTGGGCGGACCGGGACCGGTTCGTGCTGTCCAAGGGCCACACCGCCCCGGGACTGTATGCGGCACTGGCAAACCGGGGATTCTTCCCGGTGGAGGATCTGCCCACCCTGCGGCATATTGATTCCTACCTTCAGGGCCATCCCAACATGAACACCGTCCCCGGTGTGGATATGTCCACCGGCTCTCTGGGCCAGGGCATTTCCTGCGCCGTGGGCAT
>CALXDU010000012.1 GCA_944387145.1 uncultured Oscillospiraceae bacterium
TCCAGGTGGGCGAAGGTGGTGGCAGGAGCCGGGTCAGTCAGGTCGTCGGCAGGCACATAAACTGCCTGAACGGAGGTGATGGAACCGTCCTTGGTGGAGGTGATACGCTCCTGCAGGGCGCCCATTTCCGTTGCCAGGGTGGGCTGGTAACCAACGGCGGAAGGCATACGGCCCAGCAGCGCCGACACCTCAGAACCGGCCTGGGTGAAACGGAAGATGTTGTCAATAAACAGCAGCACGTCCTGGTGCTTTACATCCCGGAAGTACTCTGCCATGGTCAGACCGCTCAGACCTACCCGCATACGGGCTCCTGGGGGCTCGTTCATCTGACCGAAGACCATGGCGGTTTTGGAGATAACGCCGGACTCGGTCATTTCGTTGTACAGGTCGTTGCCCTCACGGGTACGCTCGCCAACACCGGTAAAGACGGAATAACCGTTGTGGGCGGTGGCGATGTTGTAAATCAGCTCCTGAATCAGAACGGTTTTGCCCACACCAGCGCCGCCGAACAGGCCGATTTTACCGCCCTTGGCGTAGGGGCAGATCAGGTCGATGACCTTGATGCCGGTCTCCAGAATTTCCGTTGCCGGCTGCTGCTCTTCGTAGGAAGGTGCGGGACGGTGAATGGGCCACTGGTCGCTGCCCTTGACAGGTTCTTTGTTGTCAATGGGCTGACCCAGCAGGTTGAACACACGGCCCAGGCACTCCTCGCCTACAGGCACGGAAATGGGAGCGCCGGTGTCTACGGCCTCCGCACCACGCTGCAGACCGTCCGTGGAGGACATGGCGATGCAGCGCACCACATTGTCACCGATGTGCTGGGCAACCTCGGCAACGATGGTATTTTCGCCATTGGGAATTTCGATGGCGCTGAGCAGCTGAGGCAGCTGATCGTCAGCAAATCGAATATCCAGAACAGGACCCTGAACCTGGATCACAGTTCCTTTGTTGTTAACCATTGGGGATTCAACTCCTTTTGGTGGAATGGGCACCTTGGGTGCCATCGCTTTCCGGGGGAAAGCTTACGAACCGGCGACGATTTCCGTGATCTCCTGGGTAATGGCGGCCTGTCTTGCCCGGTTGAATTTCAGGCTCAGGTCGGCGATCATCTCGTCGGCGTTTTGGGTAGCGGAGTCCATCGCGGAGCGCCGGGCAGCCTGCTCGGAGGCGCGGCTTTCGCACAATGCGCCGTACAGGATACCGCCCAGATATTCCGGAACAATGGCGGAGAATACTTCCTCGCTGCCCCGTTCATAAATGATCTGGCTTTGGGAAGAATTGTCTTGCTCAGATTCGGATTTGGTCAGAGGCAGCAGAGCCAGACTCTGGGGCTCCTGGGAAAGGACGGAGACGAAAGCGGTATAGGCAACCCGGATCTCGTCATACTCCCCAGCCAGGAAACCGCTGCACAGCTGCTTGGCAATAGAGAAGCAATCGCCGATGGAAACATCCGCAGCTTCCCCGTAATGCTCGGTCAGGGCAGGAATCTTCCGGGCACGGAAGAAATCCACGGCTTTTTTGCCGATGGGAAGCACCACGGCATCCTTTCCCTGAACCTCCGATTGAACCATTTTAAGGATATTGCTGTTATAGCCGCCGGCAAGACCTCTGTCACCGGCAATGACGATATACAGAACCTTCTTCACAGGCCGCTGCTTCAGGTAAGCAGATTCAAATTCCCGGTTGGTCCGGAGAATCTCCTGAATGGTGCCGTGGAGAATCTGAAAATAGGGCCGGGAGTTGGCAATCTGAGCCTGGGCACGACGAAGCTTGGAGGCAGCCACCATTTCCATGGCTTTTGTAATCTGCTTGGTGCTCTCCATGCTTCGGATGCGGTTTTTGATTTCCTTGGTGGAAACGCCAGCCATGGGTAACCGCCTCCCTTACGATGCCAGCTGCGCGACCAGTTCGTCCAGCGCCGCTTTCAGGGCAGTTTCGGTGTCGGATTCCAGCTTTCCGGTGGTGCGGATGGCTTCCAGAACCTGACGGTGGTTGTTTTCCATGTGCTCTTCCAGCCGCTTCTCAAATTCGGGGATTTTCTCCACATCGATGGAAGCCAGGTAGCCGTGGGTGACGGCGTAGAGGATGCACACCTGCTGGGCCACTTCCTTGGGGCTGTTGTTCTTCTGCTTCAGAACAGCCACAATCCGCTCACCCAGAGCCAGACGGGACTTGGTGTCCGCATCCAGATCGGAACCGAACTGGGCGAAGCTCTGCAGTTCCCGATACTGGGAGTACAGCAGTTTCAAAGAACCGGCCACCTTCTTCATGGCCTTGATCTGGGCGTCGCCGCCGACACGGGACACGGAGATACCGGGGTTCACAGCGGGCATAACGCCGGAGTTGAACAGCTCGGATTCCAGGAAGATCTGACCATCGGTGATGGAGATGACGTTGGTGGGAATGTAGGCGGAAACGTCACCGGCCTGGGTCTCGATAATGGGCAGTGCAGTCAGAGAACCGCCGCCCAGTTCCGGAGACAGTTGAGCCGCCCGCTCCAGCAGTCTGGAGTGGAGGTAGAACACGTCGCCGGGGTAAGCTTCTCGTCCGGGGGGACGGCGAATCAGCAAGGAAATGGCACGGTAGGCCACGGCGTGCTTACTCAGATCGTCATAGATCACCAGCACGTCCTTGCCCTGATGCATGAAATGCTCGCCCATGGCGCAGCCTGCGTAGGGGGCGATATACTGCATGGGCGCCAGCTCGGAAGCGGTGGCGGAAACCACGATGGTGTAGTCCATAGCGCCGCCGGCAGTCAGGTTTTCCACAACCTGGGCCACGGTAGAACGCTTCTGACCAATGGCAACGTAGATGCAGATGCAGTCCTTGCCCTTCTGGTTCAGGATGGTATCGGTGGCGATGGTGGTCTTACCGGTCTGACGGTCACCGATAATCAGCTCACGCTGACCCCGGCCAATGGGGATCATGGAGTCGATGGCCTTGATACCGGTCTGCAGAGGACGATTGACGTGCTTACGCTCGATAATGCCGGGGGCGGGGCTTTCGATGGGGCGGTAGCCCTCTGCTTCGATAGAACCCTTGCCGTCGATGGGCTTGCCCAGTGCGTTGACAACACGGCCAATCAGGCCCTGGCCAACGGGGACGGACACAACCCGGCCGGTACGCTTGACGGTATCGCCTTCCTTAATGCCCTGGTCGCTGCCCAGAATCACGATGGAGACGGTATCCTCTTCCAGGTTCTGGGCCATACCAAAGGAGCCGTCGGGGAATTCCACCAGCTCACCGGCCATGCACTTGTCCAGGCCGGAGGCCTTGGCAATGCCGTCGCCCACCAGGATGACGACGCCGGTTTCGCTGACTTCGATTTTGTTTTCGTAGTTTTTGATCTGACTACGAATGATTTTGGTTATTTCTTCGGGTCTAAGTTCCATACAGTCCCTGCTTTCTCATCAGAGTACGGTTTTGTTCAGCAGATCCCGGATGGCGTCCAAACGGTGGGACACGGTATCATCCAGGCGCTGACCGTCATAGTCCAGGCGCACGCCGCCCAAGACTGCGGGGTCGATCCGGTTTTGCAGCACAATCTGCTTGCCGGTGGTCTGGGACAGCTTCTGGGTAAGTTTGTCAGTCTGGCCGGAGCTGAGGGCTACGGCGGTGACTGCGGTTACTCTCAGAATGCCGTTATCCTGATCGTAATGTTCGGTATAGGCATCACAGCAGTCGGAAAAATAGCGCATGTAGCCTTTCTCTGTCAGAATTTTCAGGAAATTCAGGACATACGGATGCACCGAACCGCGAAAGCTGTCATCCAGAATCTGGCACCGCTCCGCTTTGGTCAGGTTATAGGAGGACAGCAGACGGATAAAATCCGGCTCCTGACGGAAGCTTTGCTGCAGCACAGCAAGCTGCTGTCCGATGAGCTGACTCAAAGACTCTGCTTTTGCCAACTCGTACAGGGATTCCCCATAAACATTTCCGACTTCCGTCATACGTTATCACCCAGTTCGTCAATGAAGCGGTCAATCATGCCCGCCTGATCGGCAGTGGTCAGTTCCCGGGCGACCACCTTGCCGGCAATGGCCATAGCCAGGCCAGAGATTTCGTTTTTGGCGTCGTTGATGGCCTTCTTCTTCTCCAGGGCAATGTCGGCGGAAGCTTTGG
Source organism: uncultured Oscillospiraceae bacterium (assembly GCA_944387145.1). Taxonomy (GTDB): domain Bacteria; phylum Bacillota; class Clostridia; order Oscillospirales; family Oscillospiraceae; genus Faecousia. The sequence continues at coordinate 4,123 of CALXDU010000012.1, forward strand.
ATTTGATCTGTGCGGCGGCAGCCTGTGCCTGGCCGATGATCTCCTCGCTGCGCAGCGTGGCAGTTTTCTGGGCATTCATGAGAATGCTGTCTGCCTTCTCCTTGGCCTGGCGCATATTTTCCTCGTAGGTTGCCTTGATGGCGTCTGCCTCGGCATGGGCAGCCTTGGCATCGGAAATCTCCTGATCGGCGGCCTGACGGCGCTGATCCAGAATGTTTAGGATTTTATCCCAGAAGAGCTTCTTGAACAGAAACAGCTGGATGAACAGATTGCAGATCGAGGCAATCAGCGTCACGGGATTCACCGCCACAAGAGACTGATAAAGTTCCATGGATTGGCCTCCTTCCGGTCAATACTTTTTTGCGTTGAGCGGAATCAAGCCAGGTAGTTCATGAACATACCGGGAGCGGCGAAGATCAGCAGCAGACCGGTAACGAAGCCGTAAATACCAGTGGTCTCAGACAGAGCAATACCCAGAATCATGGTGCTGGTGACATCACCCTTGCACTCGGGCTGACGGCCGATGGCCTCACAGGCTTTTGCGGCACAGTTACCTTCACCGATACCAGGGCCGATACCAGCGATCAGAGCCAAACCAGCGCCGATGGCACAACCGGCCAGTGCGATGCCTTTTGCCAAAATCTGAAAATCGTTCATGAAAGATTCCTCCTAAAATAAGTTACAGTGTGAATATTCAAATGGCGGCTTGGGTTAGTCCCCGGCTGCCTGTTTGATGAAGAGGGTGGTCAGGGCGCAGAAGATGAATGCCTGGATGCAGCCGCCGAACCAGTCGAAGTACAGGCTGGGGATGGCAGGAATGCCCACCGTCAGCCAGGGATAGGTGGCGCCCAGATTGGTGAAAATCGCCAGAACGCCCAGAATTGCCACAATGGCACCCACAATCAGCAGCTTTTTCTGCTTGCGGGTATAGCCCAGCACAGCCGGAATGGCGCCCAGCACAGTCACCGCAATGGCCACATACATGCTGGAGCCCAGCAGGCCGAACAGAGCGCTGTTGGCTGCGGTGAGTGCGCCGTAAATCAGGGTGCCGATAACGGTGCCGGAGAGAATGTTGCCGAAGTGACGGCAGGACATGGAAATGGGAGTGAAGCATTCGCTCATCACATTGATGGGAGCCAGCACAAAAATGGGGTCCAGAAAGCCCTTCAGATAGCTGAGAATGCCGGAGGACTTGATTTTGTGATAGGTAATCAGCACAAAGACCACCAGTGCCCAGGCAAGCTCGGTCATCAGGTCAGCGGTTGGGCTCCATACGCCCACCAGGCTGATGAGGTTGGACACCACGCTGGTGATGAAGATAGTGCCGATCAGGGGAATGTAGTGGTCAAAACCGGTGCCCATGTTGCCCCGGACAAACTTCAGCAGGCTGGTCACAGCCATTTCTGCCACAGCCTGCTTCCGGGAAATATTGGTCACCCGAAGCCCGGAACCCAGCCAGATACAAAGCCCTGTGATGATGAGCATCACCAGCCAGCTGGCGGTGAGGGTCTGGGTGATTTGGACGGTTCCGAACAGGGGAACATTTTCAATGGTTGCCAGAACTTTTGCACCGGTAATCGAGATTTCCATGAACATTACCTCACTTCAATAGGTGGATGACGGATAAAACGGACGATGAATCAGCTTTCAGAGGAAGACTGTTCCTGCTTGGGCATCAGTCTGCCGGTAGCCTGCAGATAATAAATCACCACATGGGGAAACAGAATCGGAGCTGCAGCGGCGATAAAGTGCAGCTGGGGGATTAAGAATGCAGCCACCACCCAGCCGGCCTGGACGATCATGCGGATGTTGTAGCTCAGCTGAAACCGGGCCTTCATCTTCCGCTTGTTTTCCATGCCCACAGCGCTCTGCACCGTCAGACACAAGATGGCGAAATTCCCGATGGCAATCACGCTGCCGCAGGCGGCGCCCAGAAGAACCGGGACAAGCCGGAAGGTGCCCACACCAACCAAACTCAGCAAAAACAGGGCGGCAATCAGCCCCACATCGCAAATCAAAGTGCCCAAAGCAATCCGGGCCAGCTCTTTGCGGGATGCAGCTTGTAATTTCATAGTACAGATTTCCTTTTCGGGGAGATTATTTGTGGTCGTTGAATGCGGTGGGAGGCGGCTCCTGGGAGGATGCCTCCTGGGCAGCCCTGCACAGAGAGCGCAGACAGGAACGGGCGGTGCTGATGGACGTCAGTACCCCAAGCAGGCCCATTACCACCACAATCCACATGCCCAGACCGAACTTATTTTGCAGCCACACGGCGATCAGGAGAAAGAACAGCGTGGGAAAGACAACGGAAAAACCAAACTGGCCCACCCACATCAGCAGATTCAGAAATTTCATCATTGCGCCTGCATCGCTCCTTAATGCCATACTCCCAGTAATTACTGGATATTATACCCTATAACAGCCTTGGATTCAAGGCTTTTTTAGAAAAATGTACAAATCAAGGGGAAAGTTTCCACTACCTTGGGGATATTCCGGAAAAAGGCTTTTCTTTTCCCGGAAGGTGTAGTAAAATAAAGAAAACCGGAACAAAGCCCGCCATTTGTGCATATGGTATTCTGAGGTGATGGGGCGTGGCATGGTATTTCCTGGTGGGAACATTGGCGGCGTTTGGGGCTTTGTGCGCTTTGTGGGTGAGCTTTGGCTGGCTGCTGAGCGCTTGCCGGGACGGCTGCCTGGTGTATCTGGGCAAACGGGGAAAGCCCGGGTTTGTGGGCATCTATCTGTGGCTGCGGAACTTAGGCGTGGTACGCTGCCCCCTGATTGTGATAGACTGGGGCTTTTCGGAAACGGAGCGGGAGTACCTGGATCAACACGGAATTGAACGATACAGCCTGGCAGAATTGCCGGAAAGGCTTGGAATTGGAGCGAACACAAATTGACGGAAGAAATGGAGATTATCCAGGGCGCTATCAGCGCCGTGGTGTATCAGAATTATGAAAACGGCTATGCGGTACTGCGGCTGAACGTAGGCGGCGGACAGAATGTGACGGTGGTTGGCACTATCCCGCTGCCTGCCGTGGGAGAACGGCTGATGGTCACCGGTCGGTGGAGCAGCCATGCCAGTTATGGCCGGCAGTTTGAAGCGGAATTTCTGGAGCGGCTGATGCCTCAGACCGCCATGGAAATTTTGAGCTATCTGAGCAGCCGGGTGATCAAAGGCATCGGCCCCCGGATGGCGGCCCGGATTGTGGAGCACTTTGGTTCGGAAACATTGCTGATTATGGAGCGGGAACCGGAACGGCTGGCGGAGGTGTCCGGTATTTCCCGGGAAAAGGCCCGGGCCATCGGAGAAGAATTCAAACTCCAGGTGGGCATGCGGCAGCTGATGGAATTTTTCGCTCTGCACCACCTGCCGGCGGAGCTGGCGGTGCGTACCTATAAGCTGTATGGAGACAGTACCATCGAGCTGCTTTATGACGATCCCTACCTTTTGATGGACGAAGGTCTGGAGGCCCCCTTTGGGGCCGTTGACCGGTTTGCCATCGAATTGGGCGTGGCGGGGGATGATCCCCGACGGATTGAGGCGGGAATCCTGTTTGAACTGAGTTACAATTTAACCGCCGGACACAGCTTCCTGCCGGAGGATAAGCTGATGGCGGCCACAGGACAGCTGCTGTCGGTGGAACCGGAGCGCGTGGGCCAGGGAATTGCACGGCTGCTGGAAGTGGACCGACTGAAAAAGCAGCGCCTGGCAGGAATCTCGGTAATCTACCTGCCCAGACTATACGAAGCGGAAAGCTACTGCGCCCGAAGTCTGGCGGAATTTGCCGCCCTTTCTTTTCCGGCACCCCATGGCCTGGAAAAGAAAATCCGGACGGCAGAGCAGGAAAGCGGCGTGGAATATTCTGACGAACAGCGCCACGCCATCCGGGAAGCGGCAACCTCCGGACTGCTGCTGATCACCGGCGGCCCGGGTACTGGTAAAACCACCATTCTCAATGGCATTTTGTCCCTTCTGGGACAGATGCAGCTGCGCTGCCTTCTGGCGGCACCTACGGGACGGGCAGCCAAACGGCTGACGGAAGTCACCGGAGAGGAAGCCTCCACCATCCATCGCCTGCTGGAAGCGGGGATTGACCCAGGTACCGGAAAAATGTTCTTCGCCCGGGACGAGGATAACCCCTTGAAAGCCGATGCGGTGATCGTGGACGAGATGTCCATGGTGGATGTGGAGCTGCTATACGCCCTTTTGCAGGCGATTCCCCAAGGGAAACGGCTGATTCTGGTGGGCGACCCGGACCAGCTGCCTCCGGTGGGGCCGGGATTTCCCTTCAGCGATATGCTCCGCAGCGGTCAGCTGCCCACAGTGCGGCTGACGGAGATTTTCCGCCAGGCCCAGAAAAGTCTGATTGTCATGAACGCCCACCGGGTCAACCGGGGGGAACTGCCGGATCTGAAAACCGTAAACAGCGATTTCTTTTTCCTGCGCCGGGGCAACGAAGAAGGGGTTGCCCAACTGATCCGGGATCTGTGCAGTACCCGACTTCCCAAGAATATGGGCATTCCACCGGAACAAATTCAGGTGCTCAGCCCCACCCGAAAAGGCGGTGTGGGTACCATGAATCTGAACCGGCTCCTTCAGGAGACCCTGAACCCCTCTTCACCGGACAAAAAGGAGCGGCAGTTTGGAGAGTTCCTCTTCCGGGAAGGAGATCGGGTGATGCAGATTCGCAACAACTACGATATCCTCTGGAAAAAGACAGACGGCAGCGCCGTGGGTGCGGGAATCTTCAACGGCGACGTTGGGATTATCCGGGAAATCAACCCTTCTGCCGAAACCATGACCATTGTCTTTGATGACCGGGAAGCAGAGTATGATTTTACCCAGCTCAATGAACTGGAACCGGCCTACGCCATGACGGTGCATAAGAGCCAGGGCAGTGAATACCGGGCGGTGATTCTCACGGCCTGGAACGGTTCGCCGTATTTGCTGACCCGCAGCATTCTCTACACCGCCATTACCCGGGCCAGGGAACTGCTGATTGTGGTGGGCAAGGAAGAGACGGTGGCGGCGATGACCCAGAATGCCACCAAAAACCGCCGCTACACCGGCCTGAAGCTTCGCTTGCAGGGGAAGGTAGAATGAAACTGTATCATGCTCTGATGCAGCTGCTGTTTCCGCCAAAGTGCGTTTTGTGCGGTAATCTTTTGGGAAAAGAAGCGCTGGACCTGTGCAAAGATTGTCGTTTGGACGCTCCGGAGTACCCAAACCGGAAAAGTAAGCTTCAATTTCTTGACAGTTTCGCCGCTGTCTGGTACTATGAAGGGAACGTAAGAAGAAGTTTGCTGCGTTATAAGTTTTATCATGCCCGCTCCTATGCCGATGCTTACGGCCGGCTGCTGGCCATGAAGATCCTCCGGCTGTATCCGGAGGGCTTCGATGTTCTTACCTGGATTCCGGTCAGTCCCCTGCGGAAACTGTGCCGGGGATACGACCAGGTGGAACTGCTGGCAAAAGCGGTGGGCAGGGAACTGGAAATGACTCCGGTTCCTGCACTGAAGAAAGTTCGTCATAACCCTCCCCAATCCGGAATTTCCGGAGAAGCCCAACGCCGGGCCAATGTGCTGGGCGTCTATCGGGTGACAGACCCTGGCGTGGTTTGCGGCAAGCGGGTGCTTGTGCTGGATGATATCCTGACCACAGGAGCCACCGCCGGAGAAGCGGCCAGAGTTTTGCTGAGCGCCGGGGCCGGGGAAGTACATTGCGCCGCAGTTGCGGCGGCACGAAAGTAAAGGTGTCATTATGTCTCTGTTTTCTATGTTTTCCAATGACCTGGGTGTGGACCTGGGTACCTGTAATGTGCTGATTTACGCCGACGGCAAGGGCCTGGTGGTTCGGGAGCCTTCCGTTGTGGCGGTGGACAAGAATACCGGCAAGATTCTGCAGGTAGGCGCTGCCGCCCGGAATATGCTGGGCCGTACCCCCGGCAACGTGGTTGCCATGCATCCGCTGAAGGACGGCATTGTTTCCGACCATGAAATGACCGTTCGTATGCTGCAGGAGATGTTCAAAACCGCTACCAAGGCCGGCCTGTTCACCCCAAAGCCCCGTGTGGTTGTGTCTGTCCCCTCCGGCGTGTCGGAAGTGGAAGAGCGCAGCGTCATCAACGCCGCCATCGAAGCCGGCGCCCGCCGTGTGTTCCTGATTGAAGAGCCTCTGGCTGCTGGATTGGGCGCAGGACTGGATATCCGGGGTGCCAGCGGCCACCTGGTGGTGGACGTGGGCGGCGGTACCACGGACATTGCGGTGCTGAGCATGAACGGCGTGGCAGTTTCCTCTTCTCTGAAAATTGCTGGCAACTACTTTGACGAAATGATTGCCCGGTACGTCCGCCGCCAGCACGGCATCATCATCGGACAGGTAACGGCGGAAAGCATTAAGATTCAGATCGGTCAGGTCTACCCCCGGGATGAAGAGCGCAGCATGAACATCAAGGGCCGGGACTATAAGACCGGCATGCCCAAGAATGTAACCCTGACATCCAACGAGATTTATGAGGTTCTGCGCCGCCCTGCCCGGCAGATTGCCGACGAGGTGCTGGCGGTGCTGGAGCAGACCAGCCCGGAGCTGGTGTCGGATATCTCCGAGAATGGCATTACCATCACCGGCGGCTGCGGTCAGCTGTGGGGTATGGACTTGCTGCTGATGGAGCGCACCGGCATTGCCTGTATCCTGGCAGACGACCCGGATGCCTGCACCGCCTACGGCGCTGGCAAGAGCCTGGCTTGGATCAACAACATGCAGGAAGGTCCCATCAACATTGCCAGAAAACGGGCCATGCGGGGATAAAAATAAAAAAATACGGCTGGGAAGCGTTGGATTGCTTCCCAGCCGTTTTGTTATCCTTTTTTGCCGTGGCAGCAGCCGGACATGGAACAGCCGCTGCAAGAGCCGCAGCATCCGCCCTTTTTCCGATCCCGGCGCATGACCGCCACCGCGGCAATCACAGCCAGAATCAGTACAGCCAGCACAACTGCGTTGCCCCAGTTGGCGCAGATCCATTGTATCATAGGGATTTCCTTTCTTTTTACACGCCAATTTTCACGGGGATATCCGCATGGCGGTTTTTCCGGACCACCAGGTATACCAGCCCTGCCAGGACAGCCACTGCCACAACGGTCAGAATGCCGAAGCTGGCTTCCCCGGTGAACAGTCCGCCGATCTGGTAGACGATCAGAGAGATGGCATAGGCAAAGCCGCACATATAGCCGATGGTGGCCAGGGTCCATTTTCCGCTGTTCATCTCCCGGCGAATGGCGCCGATGGCAGCAAAGCAGGGAGCGCACAGCAGGTTGAAGATCATAAAGCTGTATGCCCGGACGGGGCCGAAGTCTGCGGCAATCATGGCCCAGATTTCGCTGCCCTCTTCACTGAGTTCCCCGGCATAGTGGTACAGAGTGCCGAAGGTCATGACTACCTGCTCCTTGGCAATCAGACCGGTGAAGGTGGCAACGGTTGCCTTCCAGGCCATATCCCCCATCCAGCCCAGGGGGTAGAACAGCCAGGCAATGGCCTTGCCCAGATCTGCCAGCAGGGAGGTGTTGTTGTCCGAAACCGCCTGGAATACGCCGTTTTCAAAGCCGTAGCTTTGCAGGAACCACAGCACCATGGAGCTGAGCAGCACAATGGTCAGGGCCCGCTTGACGAAATCCCAGCCCCGCTCACCGGTGGAGCGCAGCACATTCCGGGCAGAGGGCAGGTGGTAGGTGGGCAGTTCCATGACGAAGGGAGCGGGCTTGCCGGCCAGTGCCTTGAATTTCTTCAGAATCACGCCGGAGATAACCACAGCCCCCACGCCAATGAAGAAGGCGGAAGTGGCAACCAAGGGAGAGTTTCCAAACACCGCACCGGCGAACAGGCCGATAATGGGCATCTTGGCGCCGCAGGGGATGAAACCGGTGGTCATTACGGTGATCTTCCGGTCCCGGTCCTGCTCAATGGTTCGGGAAGCCAGAATACCGGGAACGCCGCAGCCGGTAGCCACCAGCATGGGGATGATGGACTTGCCGGACAGGCCGAATTTGCGCAGAATCCGATCCATAATGAAGGCCACCCGGGACATATAGCCCACATCTTCCAGAATGGACAGCAGGAAAGACAGTACCAGAATCTGGGGAACAAACCCCAGAACCGAGCCAACACCCGCCAGAATGCCGTCCATCACCAGGCCATACAGCCAGGGGCTGACATGCAGGCTGGTCAGCAGACCGCCCAGCAGATCCGGAATCCACTGACCGAACAGAACATCATTGGCCCAGTCGGTGCAGATGGTGCCGATGGAGAAGGGGAAGCTGCCCATGGCAATGGCGTACATCAGAAACATGATTCCGGCAAAAATCGGCAGAGCCAGAATCCGGTGGGTGACGATCCGGTCAATCTTATCCGACAGAGTCAGAGAATACTTGGGAGACTTCTTCACAACCGCCCGGTCCATGACGTGGCCGATATAGGTATAGCGCTGATCGGCGATGATAGATTCGGCATCGTCGTCCATTTCTTTTTCACAGTCCGCAATGTGCTTTTCCAGATGGGAAATCAGGTCGTTGTCCAGTTTCAGTTCACTGCGTACCCGCTGATCCCGTTCAAAAAGCTTGATGGCGTACCAGCGAAGGTAATTCTGGGAAACTTTGCCTTCGATGGATTCTTCGATATGGGCCAAAGCGTGTTCGACGCTGCCGTTGAAAACATGGGGCATTTCCCCATGGGTGTGGTTTCTGGCCAGTTCCACTGCCTTTTCCGCAGCCTCCTGGCAGCCCAGGCTTTTCAGTGCGCTGATTTCCAGACAGGTGCAGCCCAGGGCCTTGCTTAGTTTTTGCAGATCGATGGTATCTCCGTTTTTGCGAACCAGGTCGATCATATTCACGGCAACCACCACCGGGTGGCCCAGTTCAATCAGCTGGGTGGTCAGATAGAGATTTCGCTCAATATTGGTACCGTCGATGATGTTCAAAATGGCGTCGGGATGCTCGGTCACCAGATACCGGCGGGTAACCACCTCTTCCGGAGAATAGGGAGACAGGGAGTAAATTCCCGGCAGGTCCTGGATAATCACATCGTCATGGCCTTTCAGGGTTCCCTCTTTTTTCTCCACAGTGACGCCGGGCCAGTTTCCTACATACTGGTTGGAACCGGTCAGTATATTGAATAAGGTTGTCTTGCCGCAGTTGGGATTGCCGGCAAGGGCAATTTTAATACCCATAGTTTTCTTCCCTTTCCTATGTACTTAGCCGAGGCTAACTCCTGGCGATAATTAAGCGATTTCAATCATTTCCGCATCTGCCTTGCGCAGGCTCAGCTCATATCCGCGTACGTTGATTTCAATGGGGTCTCCCAGGGGCGCTACTTTACGCACAAAGATTTCCACCCGTTTTGTGATTCCCATATCCATGATCCGCCGCCGCACAGCACCTTCTCCGTGGAGCTTTACCACGGTAACGGTCTGACCGACTTTGGCATCTTTCAGTGTTTTCATATGGTTGCCTCCTTACCATCGGCAGAATTCGCAAATTGTATGTCGAAATAAAGTTAGCTTTAGCTAACTTCTATATGATAATACAGGATACAGAATTTGTCAAGAAAGGATTGGACAAAAAACTGCCAAAGATTGCACAGAAAAAGGGCAAAGCAATTAGGGAATCTTTCCACAAGGAAACTGTGGTTGGCTGGCAGAAAAACTGTGGTTGGCTGGCAGAAAAAGAGAGTATACATTCCGCAAAAACTGTGCTATAATGTCGTTTATTATCAAAAAAGGAGTATCCCCTCATGGTTTCCACAGCCGGAAAGTATTTGCAAAAGAAAGACACATCGGCGAAACGCGTATCTGCCTGGCTGATTCCCGCTTCCTTTTTTCTGATTGCGTTATTTGCTTTTGTATTTCTCAAAACAACAGTACAGGAGCAGACCCAAAGCTTGTCATCCCAGCTTTCTTTAGAAGAAGAGACTTCTGCTTTGTTTGCCTGGTGGCCGCTGGTGTTCGGCGGCGTTTGGACAATTTTGCTGACAGGGCTGATTTCTGCTCTGCCTGGCAAACTTGCCAGAATTGTATACGGCATCAGCTATTTCCTGTTTCTGATTTATTCCTTCGTCCAAACCGGATATTATCTGCTGTTTCAGGGAATGATCTGGATTTCCGACTTTCGGTATGCTTCTGAAGGAGCAGATTATCTGGATGTTTTGCTGAGTTATCCGATTTCCTGGTGGATTTGTCTGCCGGTGATGATTGGCATTGGCGTATTCACCCTCTGGAACTTCCCGAAACAGCAAAAGTATTGGAAAAACCAGCTGCTCAGCGCAGGCATTGCCGTGATGGCGGCGGTGGGGGCATGGCTTCTGCCCCAGCTGGTATTTCTCAGTGACAGCAGCATCCGTTATGCCGAATCGGACTATGGCCGTGTTCAGTCAGCGGAAGCGGCTTATGAAAACATGTTTGACGCCTATCGGCTGTATCAGGTCTGTGGTATCTACCAGACAGCGGTGAAAGACGTCTATGCCAATTACCTGTATCCCATCACACCGGCCTATGCCCAGGCCCAGCAGGAGGCGGAGCAAACCCTGGATGCCTTTTTTGACACCCAGGAAGAAGGGCAGGACAATGCCATGACCGGACTGCTCCAGGGAAAAAATGTAATTCTGGTGCTGATGGAATCTATGGACGACTGGATGATCGGAGAGCATACTCCCACCATCGCCCGGCTGATGGCGGAAGGAATGAATTTTACCAGGTTCTATACACCTGGGTATGGCGGCATCCGGACGTTCAATACGGAATTCTGCATCAATACCGGGTCCTTCCTCAGCAGTTCCGGCGGATATGCCTTTGACTATGTGACCAACTGCTTTGACCAGTCGCTGGCCAATGTGCTGGGAGGCCAGGGGTATTCTGCAAAGGTATACCATTATAACGACCCGTCGTTCTACTCCCGGGGGGTGTTCTCTCCGGCCATGGGATATGAAGAGTACATTTCCTATCAGGATTATGTAACCGAGCAGACGGAGGATCAGCTGTACGATGACCAGTTCCTGTTTGACAACCAGCAGCTGTCTGACAGCTTCTTCCGGGAAGGGCAGAAGCTCAATTTCATCATTACCCGCTCGGCCCACCTGAGCTATCAGTATAACGAGGTGCTGAGCTATTGGGGACTGAAAAAGTACCCCGAATACCGGAATCTGACAGACAATGAAGAAACCAACTGTGCGTACTTAAAAGCGAAACTGGTAGACGACATGTTCGCAAGGCTTCTGGAAGAACTGGAAAACCATGGCGAACTGGAAAATACCGTGATTGTGGCGGTAACGGACCACTATACCTACGGGTATAAAAATGAATCGGCCCTTCTGGAACTGTCCGGCGTGCAGCAGAAACTGCTGCTGGAGCGTACGCCCTGCTTCATCTGGACACCGGGAATGGAGGCTATGGAAGTGGACAAGGTGCTCAACACCTCGGATCTTCTGCCAACATTGCTGAATCTGCTGGGTGTTCACAGTGACTATCCTTACATCGGCAGCGATGCCTTTGATGAAGCGTATGAAGGATTTGTGCCTTTCTCCAACGGCAGCTGGATCTGCGGCGATACAGCCTACGATGCCAGTACAGGACAGTATTTCTCTGTCAGCGGCGAAGAACTGACGGACACCCCGGAGTTTCGCAGAAGCGTGGCACAGAAAGTGCAGCAGTTTGTCAGTGTGAATAACCTGATTCTGGAAACGGACTATTATCAGGAAAAGGAAGAAGAATTATCAGAATGAACGAAGCCGCCGGGATCTCCCGGCGGCTTCAGCGTATTAAAAAGCCTCGCAGAGTTTGCTGCGGCAGCAGCAAAGAAAGTCAAAATCGTTTTCTGCCGGGGCGCGTACCTGGCAGAAAACACTTTACAGGCTGCAAGTGTGGAATTTGTCCCCTATTGGGGGGACAAATTATGCGCGCAGCAGACTGCTTTCAGTTGTCGGAAAAGCCCGAAGGGGTTTTTCGACAGTCTCAAGCCGCCGGGATTTCCCGGCGGCTGTTTGTATTACATGGCGAATTGGCAGATGCAGAAAGCTGCGTAGATGCACAGAAGGACAATACCCTGCCAGCGATGGAGCTTCTTGCTGGCCAGAGCGGGGAAGGTCAGCAGAACCATGACGGTCAGCATCACCGGAATGTCCATGACCAGGGAGGCGTTGCGGCCGAAGATCAGGTTGCCTACCGGCACCTCAAAGGGAGCCAGGGTTACCGAGATGCCGGAAACCAACACCAGGTTGAAGATATTGGCACCGATTACGTTGCCGATGCCCAGAGAAGCATGGCCCTTGCGCAGGGAAGTGATGGTGGTGACCAGTTCCGGCAGGCTGGTGCCCAGGGCCACAAAGGTCAGGGCAATGACTGTTTCCGGAACGCCCAGTTCTCTGGCGATGATGGTGCCGTGATCCACCAGAAGATCAGCGCCCAGAGCAATCAGAGCGGCACCCACAACCAGCCAGAACAGATCCTGCAGGAAGGTTCTGTTTTTGCTGTCCGTCTCTTCTTCCTCTGCCTGGTCCGGGTTTTTCAGTCCCTGACGGACGGTGATAATCATGTAGACCACAAAAATCGCCAGCAAAATCAAGCCCAGAGGCCGGGTGAACTCTCCCATAATGTAGGCGGCCACACAGTAAATGGCGGCGCTGAAGAAGAAGAAAATCACCGGCATCTTCATGGATTTGGTGTTGACCGGGCCGGGATTGACCGCAACGGAAATGGCGGCGATCAAAGCGGTGTTGCAGATGATGGAACCGATGGCGTTGCCGTAAGCCATAGCGCCCTGACCCAGCATAGCGCCGGTGGCGGAAACCATGACCTCAGGCAAGGTGGTGCCGATGGAAACCACTGTGGCGCCGACAACGATGTCCGGCAGATGGAACCGACGGGCGATGCCGGTGGCGCCGTCGACAAACCAGTCGCCGCCTTTGATCAGCAGCACCAGTCCCACAGCAAACAACAGAACAGAAACAATCATTGGGGTACGCTCCTTCGTAAAATATATTATGCCGGCACAATTGTGCCAAAACAGACAAAAGATCAGAAAAAACCTGTACAATTCCCCAAAGGAAATGACAGGCAGCAAGTTTCGGCGAAACACCTCGCCGTTGGAAGGAGAGATTTGAAAATGAAATCTTTAATAAATCTTTGCTAACAACCGAAATAATTTACCATGTCTTAGCCGGAAAGTCAAGACTTTTGACAAATCGTGGCAAGGCGGAATTCGGCTTTTTCTTCCGGCGGAAATCTGACTGCATTTCTTACCCAGACATGCTACCATATACTCCAAACGGTTCCTGACGGAATCAGGAATACATCCATAGGAGGGATGCCGATGCAATCCATTTGGAAGGATATTCTGACTGCGCTGTTTATGGGCATGGTTTTGCCGGGGGTGGTGCTTAATGGTGCAGTGATGGCTTTGGATGCTCCGGTTGAAACCCAGCCCCAAACCCAGCCGGTACAGCAGACGCTTCAGCGGCAAAGGGTTTCCCTGCCGGTGCTGGTTCGCCATACGGACGGTACGGTGGAGCAGATGGACATGGACGATTATCTGACGGGAGTGGTATTGGCAGAAATGCCCGCTTCTTTTGAAACGGAAGCACTGAAAGCCCAGTCTGTTGCGGCCAGAACCTACGCCTGCAAAGCCTACCAGACTGGCGGCAAGCACGCAGACGGCAGCGTCTGCACCCAATCCACCTGCTGCCAAGCCTATCTGCCCCAGAAGGAGTATCTGCTCCAAGGCGGGACGGTGGAGAATGTGAGCAAAGTCCGTGCCGCGGTGGAAGCCACCTCCGGCTATGTGCTGACCTATGAGGGAGAACTGATTGAGGCCACCTACTTCTCCTGCTCCGGCGGCAGCACCGAGGATGCAGCGGCGGTTTGGGGTGCAGAGTTTCCTTATCTGCAGGCGGTAGAAAGTCCCGGGGAAGAGGATGCGGCACATTTTTCCGATACCTTCACCTTCTCTGCGGAAACATTCCAGGAAGCGCTGGGGGTAACATTGGAAGGCTCTCCCAGCGGCTGGTTTGGGGCAGCATCCTTTACCGATGGCGGCGGCATTGAGAGCATGGACATCGGAGGGAAGCTTTATACCGGTGTTCAGCTGCGTTCGCTGCTGAAGCTGCCCTCTACGGATTTTACCGTATCCGCCGGAGAGGAGCGAATTGTCATTACAACCTACGGCTATGGCCATCGGGTAGGTATGAGCCAGTACGGCGCCGATGCCATGGCAGTCACAGGAAGCAGCTATGCCGATATCCTGGCCTACTACTATCAGGGGACAGAATTGACCCTGATGGACCCTGAGAAGCTGGAGAATAGCGCCTCCTGACGGGAATCCTGCATACACAAAAACTCCCCCTGGTGCACAGTACCTGCATCAGGGGGAGTATGCTTACCTGTCTGTACCGGTTAAGCCGGGCAGGGGAGGTTACACGTCAAAGCCCTCTTCCAGAAGCTTTTCCGTTTTCCGCTCCGCTTCCAGTTTGGCTCTGGTTTTTTTCGCCGAATCGATCAGACTCAAAAATTCCGTGGACAGCACCCGGCGCATTTTTTCGTCACCGCTCAGGGCTTTTACGTAGGCATGGATATTTTTGGGCTGGAAAATGTCGATGGCATTGTCAACGCCGCCGGTACCCAGCAGGGCAAACATCACATCCACCAGCTGGTTGCGTTCCTGGTTGGTCATTTCTGCAAACCAGGTTTTGATGGTGGTGTCCAGGAAATGGGAGCCTTCGGTGACCTCCTCTGTGGTGAGGAATTGGCTGCCCATCAGTTCCCAGGAGTAAGGATCGTGCTGCAGCAGTCCCACGGTCTTGCTGCGGATGACCGTGTAGGGTTCTTCATGTTCCAGCAGCATGCCGATGACGGAGGATTGGGGAACGTAGGTTTTGATCCGGGGAACCATGGCAAGATATCCGGGGTCACCCATCAGATATTTGGTAAAACCCGGGCCGTCGTGATTGTATACCTGCAAAATCCGCTGCTGCACCATGGGGGAAGAACGGGCAGCGGCAAATACTGCCAGATTGCCGCCTTTGGAATGGCCCCCCAGTCGCATGGGGGCTATATACTCCTGGGCTACCGCCAGGGTATATCGCACTGCCAGCCGTTGGGCGGGGATGGTCTGCTGGAAGGTCATGTTGAAATCTTCTTTCCAGCCTACCAGGGTACTGTCGGTGCCCCGGAATGCCAGGAACATACTTCCGTCGTCCAGCAGGAAGGTAACGGCTGCAAATTGCGTCTCCTGCTCGGGAATCAGCTGATCCTGATACATACACAAACGGACGGAACCGAACCGGACAGAGTCGGCTGCCAGACGCAGCAGCGTCAGATCGTTTTTCACCCGCACCAGGGCCTCACAGTTGTCTCCGGCGAAAAAGTCCTCAGCCGCTTCTTTCAGGGAAATGGAGACGGTGGGCTGAGATTCCACCCTGCCGCCGTAGCGGATGTAAACCAGCGCCGAGAAAATCAATGCGTCCACAGGATTCGGCGGGTCCTGGGTAAACGTCAGGTCACCACGCCAGCGTATGTAGTCCAGTATGTTTGCCATGAAGGACACCTCCCAACAAAACCAGTATAGCACGCAATTGTGAACATCTCTACACCTTTTCAAAAATACCGGGACTTCTTTTCAAAAGCCCAGCCGATATTGCTTCCTCCGGTTGACAAAAAAAGTCGTCAAAGGTAAAATGATTCCATATTTTGATACAGGAGGCGCATTTCATGGAACTGACAAGAGAGCAGGCTCTGGGCCTGCTGCAAAAGTATAACAAAGAACCCTTTCACATTCAGCACGCCCTGACGGTGGAAGGGGTTATGGCCTGGTTTGCCCGGGAGATGGGAGAGGACGAAACCTTCTGGAGCCTGTGCGGACTGCTGCATGATGTGGATTTTGAGCAATACCCGGACCAGCACTGCAAGAAAGCTCCCGAACTTTTGGCCGAGGTGAATGCCAGCGAGGAAATGGTTCACGCCATCTGCTCCCATGGCTATGGCCTGTGCAGCGATGTGGAGCCGGTTCACCAGATGGAAAAGGTGCTCTTTGCGGTGGATGAACTGACCGGTCTGATTGGTGCTGCCGCCCGGATGCGCCCCAGCAAAAGCGTGATGGATATGGAGCTGTCCTCCCTGAAAAAGAAGTTCAAGGACAAGAAGTTCGCCGCCGGCTGCTCCCGGGACGTGATTCAGGAAGGAGCCCAGCGGCTGGGCTGGAGCCTGGACGAGCTGCTGGAAAAGACGATTCTCGCCATGCGCAGCTGTGAAGCTTCCGTATCCGCAGAACTGGAGCGGCTTTGCCCCTGAGCGCCAAACAAAAAACGCACCCCCGGAAATCCGTCCAGGATTTTCCGGGGGTAAATGCATTATACCAGTTCTCGCAGGGGCTTGATATATTGACGGCGGCGGCGTTCCTTCTCTGCCATGTAAGCAGCGTCGTTGCCGGCGTGAATTTCCCGCAGATAGTCATAGTGATTTTGCAGGATCTCTTCGTTGTTTCTTGCCAGCATCATCACGGCGATGGAGGAGCACTGGTCGGAGGTACGCTCCAGATAGGTCAGCGTCTCCATAAACACCAATCCGGCTCCCACGGAACAAGCACCGGTTTTCAGCCGCTTGGTATGCCGGTCACGGAGAATCATCACCATATCGTCAATGGTTTCTTCCAGTGGTTCAATGGCCTTGGCAGCTTCGTTATCGCCCTTGGCAAAGGCATCGACGGTGATGGTCAGAATTTCCGTAACGGCGGAGCAGATCAGGTGCAGTTCCTTCTTGGCTGTCTCGGAGAAAGTGGTGCCTTCCGACTGCAGCCGCTGGGCCAGTTCCACCAAATTGGTGGCGTAGTCACCAATGCGTTCAAAATTGGGAACCGTCTGCATCAGCATGTCCAGCTGACGATCATCCCACTCGGTTTCCACGTTCTTGGCCAGACCAATCAGGAACCGGTCTGCATGGTCGGTAAACTGATCGATCACGTCTTCGTCCTCGTCAACCTGGGCAACCAGCACCGGGTCGTATTTGGAAAGAATCCGACAGCCCCGTTCGAAGTTTGTCTTGGCAATGGTGCCCATGGCAGCCACGGCCTTTACGGTCTCGGAAACGGCTACGGCAGGGGAGATATACAGCTTTTCGTCCAGGGTGTGCAGTTCCGGATGGCGATCTTTGCCGGGCTTGTCATCATGCACCAGCAGCATGGACAGCTTCACCAGAACATCGGCAAAGGGAATCAGCACAATGGCGGTAATCAGGTTGAAAACGGTTTGGAAGTTGGCAATGTTGCCGCTGTCCACAGCGCGGACCCAGAAGTCCTGACCGAATACGGAAAGGCGCTGCAAAACATTCATAACCACCAGGAACAAAATGGTGCCGATGGTATTGAAAGCGATGTGCACAACGCCAGTGCGCTTGGCATCTTTGGAAGAACCGATGGAACAGACCAAAGCCGTGGTCACACAGGTACCCAGGTTGATGCCCATAATGATGGGATAGGCCATGGCAAAGGTGATGCCGGAACCGGGCACGGAAGCAACGGTCTGCAGCATACCCACCGTAGCAGAGGAGCTCTGCACAATGACGGTCAGCACCAGACCGAACAAAATGCCCAGCAGGGGATTCTGCAGGAATTCCACAAAGGCCACAAAAGCATCGGTGCCGATCAGCGGCCGGACACCGTCGGTCATCAGGCTCAGACCCACAAACAGCACGCCGAAGCCCACAAAAATGTCACCAATGGTTTTGGAGGACTTGGACTTGATGAACATCAGCAAGATGATGCCAATCACCAACGCAATGGGAGCCAGCGTGTCCGTATCAAAAAGCATCAGCATCAGATTGTCACCGGCCTCAATGGAGGAAAGACGGATAATCTGTGCGGTGACCGTCGTGCCGATGTTGGCACCCATGACAATGGATACGGCCTGTCTCAGATTCAGTACTCCCGCGCCGATCAGGGCCACGGTCAGGACGATGGTTGCGGTGGAACTTTGAATGACTGCGGTAACCAAAGCGCCGGTGAGAACACCAATGACCACATTACCGGTTACTTTCTCCAGAACCCGCTTCAGCGCGGCTCCGGAACTGTTCTTCAGTCCGTCACCCATGACCTCAATGCCGTAGAGGAACATGGCCAGACCGCCCAAAAGTTGGATAATGGCTCTAAAGATCTCCATATGATGATACTCCAATCGTCATTTCCAGGATCGCCCGAACCGGGCATAGTACCATTATAGGGAATTTTCGGAGAAAAGTACAGTGACAAAATACGAGTAAATTTTACAAAAACTTTACATGGATTTTATCAAAAGCACCAATTATTTTCCGGTGGAGCCAAATCCGCCGCAGTTTCTGGCGGTTTCGGACAGTTCGGAAACCTCCTGATAGGCCGGAGTCAGCACCGGGGTGATGATGAATTGGGCAATCCGGTCGCCGCTGTGGATGGTCTGGGGCAGCGAGCCGTGGTTGTGCAGGGCTACGGTGATTTCTCCCCGGTAGTCACTGTCCACCACGCCGACTTTGTTGGCCGGTGCCAGTCCCTGCTTGCAGGCAAGACCGCTGCGGGCATAGACCAGTCCTGCACAGCCCTGGGGGACTTCCAGCGCAATGCCGGTGGGAAGAAAGGCTGTCTGACCGGGCTGGATGGTCACCGGCTGTGCCAGACAGGCGTACAAATCGGCGCCGGCAGCACCGGCGGTGCCATAGGTGGGAAGCTTGGCTTCCGGGGATAACCGTTTTACATGAATGGGTTCCATTTACTGCATTCCTTTCTTATCGCCTTGCCAATCCTGCCACAGAACGATGTTTCCGGCAGCCAGGGAGGCAGGCACGTCAATCAGCCGCTGATTTTTCGATCCCCGGAAACGCAGGGACAGATTCTTCTGCGCTTCGATAAAAGGACCGTCCACCAGCACATCCAGATAACTCAGATACTCCCGGGTATCGCCCAGACGCCCGGACAGAATATCCCGGTCAAACAGATATCCGGAAAACGCCCAGATGCTTTTTTGGGGCAGCTCCCGTTTTACCTGCCGCAGCAGCTGCACGATGGCGCCCTGGTTTTCCGGCTCGAAGGGTTCGCCTCCCAGCAAAGTCAGTCCCCGGATATAGTCCGGGCGGAGCATCTGCACAATTTTGTCCATGACCTCCTGGGTAAAGGGCTGGCCGTAGTGAAAATCCCAGGCCACCTCATTGAAGCAGCCCGGACACCGATGGGTGCAGCCGGAAACAAACAAACTGACCCGGACTCCGGGGCCGTTGGCAATATCACAATTTTTAATGGCAGCGTAGTTCATAGGTATTCTCCTGATTCTCCGCAGACAGATTTTGCGGATGTTACCCGGACAGTATACCATAGCCCTGCAGGGAATGCAACGCCGGGAAAACATGGAACTGCCCGCCGCAGAAAGTGCGGCGGGCAGCAGAATGTACTCATTTTTCGTCGGGGTAATCGGCTTTGTAGTGTTCCCAGAGATGGATCTGGTCTTTTTTGTCCAGTCCCCGACGGACCAGTTTTTTGACAACATCGTAAAATACGGCAAAAGCAGGCACACACACCAACATTCCTGCGACACCCCACAGGCCGCCGAACAGCACGATGGCGAACAGAACCCAGAAACTGGAAAGGCCTGTCCGGTCGCCCAGAATCTTGGGGCCGATTACGTTGCCGTCCAGCTGCTGCAGTCCCAGCACAAACAGGGCAAACCACAGACCCTTGATGGGGTCCTCAATCATAATCAGCAGGGTAGAGGGAATGGCGCCGATGAAGGGACCGAAGAAGGGGATCACGTTGGTGATTCCCACAAAGGCGGAGACCAACAGCGCATTGGGGAACCGGAAAATCACACAGCCAATGTAGCAGAGCAGACCGATGATTGCCGAATCCACCAGCTTTCCGTCGATGAACCCGCCAAACATCCGATCCACAAAGGCCACTTCGTTCAGGAAGAGGTCTGCCCACCGGGGAGGAAGGGTGCTGCGGATAATGAGCACGCTTTGCCGGGCAAACTTTTTCCGGCTGGCCAGCAGATAGCATGCCACAATCAGACCAATGAGCATGTTGTACAGGAAGAGCAAAATCTTATATACACTGGAACTCAGGCTGCTGATGAGATTGGTAACATAAGGGGTCAAAATGTTTCGGCCCCAGGTTTCCACTTCGGAGTACAGCGTGTTGTATATCTGATTGGCCATCTGTACCAGTTCTTCATCTTCTCCAAAGGTAGCCCTTGCCCAGTCCAGGAAGGCATTGACCTTTGCCGGAAGCGTGTCCCATAGTGACATAATGCTCCGGTACAGCTGAGGAGCGATCATAATAATCAAGGCATAGACAATCAGAAGGCCGGTAACCAGGCTCAGCCCTACAGCCAGGGCATTGGACAGTTTCCGCAGACTTTTGGGCAGTGCGTTGGAGAAAAAGCGCTCATAATGGTTGCACAGCGGCCGCAGCAGATACGCCACTACGCTGCCATAGATAAAGGGAGCCAGAATCTCGGATAAGGTGCGCAGGCCGTCTCCAATGCCCCGAAAACGGTATACCGCAAAAAATACCACAATACTCAAACTGATGGCGCCGAAAATCGCCAGCATCAGATATAAATATCGCTTTATGTACGGATCTTTCATGACATCACTTCCTGTGCAGAACTAAAACAAGTATATCAGGTTCAGCAGGGAGCAGTATGAATAAAGTGTGAACAATTGTTTCGGCAGTTTTTGGAAGAATTCAGGAAAAAAGTTTACAATTTTCAGGAGGAGAAACGGCTTGCCGACCCTTGCCATTTCCTGCGCAGATGGGTATACTATAAAAAATAGCCGGATAACCGGCCATGAAGACAGGAGGAACACACTATGCCGTATTATTATGGCTTCGGTTTTGATCCCACGTTTTTGACATTGGTGCTTCCGTGCCTGTTGCTGTCACTGTGGGCCAGCAGCAACGTCAATTCCACCTTCCGCAAGTATTCCAAGCAGCTGTCTGTCCGGAGAATCACCGGAGCGGAAGCCGCTCAGCGGGTTCTGCGCAACAACGGCGTGCAGGGGGTGCGGATTGAACGGGTCAGCGGAAAGCTGACGGACCATTATGACCCCAGAACCAATGTGATCCGTCTTTCCCAGGATGTTTATGACAATACCTCCACCGCTGCCATCGGCGTTGCCTGCCACGAGGCAGGACATGCGGTGCAGTATGCGGTGGGATATGCCCCCATCAAGCTCAGAGCGGCCATTATCCCGGTGACCAACTTTGGCTCCCGGCTGGCCATGCCTCTGATTCTTCTGGGACTATTGTTCTCTGCCTTTGGTCAGATGGCGGAATCTCTGATTTATCTGGGCATTGCCTGCTTTGGACTGTCCCTGGTATTTCAGCTGGTGACATTGCCGGTGGAGTTCAATGCCAGCCGCCGGGCGCTGCAGGCCATTGAAGACGGAGGAATCCTGACCCCGGAAGAGCAGCAGGGAGCGAAAAAAACTCTGACCGCGGCGGCGCTGACCTATGTGGCGGCTACTGCGGTGTCTCTGGCGCAGCTGCTGCGTCTGATTGCCATTTTTGGCGGCCGGCGCCGGAATGACTGATGATCTACACACCGCTGACAAGCAAGGCCATGTGCTTTGCCTACCAGGCCCATCACGGGCAGCTGGATGATAATGGGGTTCCCTATATTTTCCACCCCATCCACGTGGCGGAGCAGATGGAGGAAGAAATTTCCTGCTGCGTGGCCTTGCTTCACGATGTTTTGGAGGATACGCCGGTTACCCCTGAGGAAATGGCCCGGGAATTTCCCCAGCCGGTGGTGGAGGCGGTTTGCCTGCTGACACGACGGGAAGGGGAGGATTACCTTTCCTATATCCGCCGCATTCGGCAAAACCCGGTGGCGGTTCGGGTCAAGCTGACGGATCTTGCCCACAACCTGGATCAGACCCGCTGCCGGGGGACCGACATTTCCCCGGCCCGGCTGAAAGCCTGGAAGGAGAAGTATACTGCCGCAATGGCCATACTGACACAATAGCCAAATTTTTCCGCTTCGGTATTGACAACCGAAGCGGAATTTTGTATAATTCGCCGATGTGAAAAGTGTGAAAAATGTGATTTTCTAAGGAAGAAGGGATGCTATGCCTGGAGGCAAGCACATACTCGGCAAGGGAAAGCCCCAGCGGGTTTTTGGAACAGCCAAGGTTGGCGATCGGGGGCAGATTGTGATTCCCAAGGAAGCCAGAGAACTTCTGGGCATCAAACCGGGAGACACCCTCCTGCTGGTGGGGGAAGAAGAGACGGGGCTGATTGTTTCCCGTCCGGAAGTGCTGAATGATTTGGCAACGGAAATTCTGAATACTGTGAAAAAAGAGGATTGAAACCATGGAAGAATTACTGGAATTATATCAGACAATGGGCATTTCTCCGGCGGTTTACGCCCGTGGAGAAAAAGTGCTGGAATCGCTCAAAGAACGTTTTGCAGACATCGACCAGGTGGCAGAGCATAACCAGGCCAAAGTCTTGTGGGCCATGCAGAAAAACCGGGTGTCCGCAGCCTGCTTCGCAGCGACCACCGGTTATGGCTATGACGACTTTGGCAGGGACAACCTGGAACGGGTCTATGCCGATGTATTTCATACCGAAGCGGCGCTGGTGCGGCCTCAGATCACCTGCGGCACCCACGCATTGACCGTGGCCCTCAGCGCAAACCTGCTGCCGGGAGATGAGCTGCTGTCCCCTGTGGGTATGCCCTATGATACCTTGCAGGAGGTAATCGGCATCCGCAAAAGCCCCTGCTCTCTGGCAGAGTATGGCGTAACCTACCGGCAGGTGGATCTGCTCAGCGACGGCAGCTTTGACTACGAAGGCATCCGCAAGGCCATCAACGAAAAGACCAAGCTGATTACCATTCAGCGTTCCAAAGGCTACGCCACCCGTCCTACCTTCTCCGTGACCCGGATTGGGGAGCTGATTGCCTTCTGCAAGCAGATCAAGCCAGACGTCCTGGTGATGGTGGACAACTGCTATGGAGAATTTGTGGAGACCCGGGAGCCTTCCGACGTAGGCGCCGACATGACGGTGGGCAGTCTGATTAAAAATCCCGGCGGCGGACTTGCACCTATCGGCGGCTATATCTGCGGAACCAAGGAATGCGTGGAGCGGTGCGCTTATCGGCTTTCTGCCCCTGGTCTGGGTCAGGAAGTGGGCGCAAACCTGGGCTTGATGCCCGCACTGTACCAGGGCTTCTTCCTGGCGCCTACGGTGGTAGCCGGTGCGGAAAAGGGCGCGGTGTTTGCGGCGAATCTTTACGAGCCTCTGGGCGTCCGCCGCGTCCCCAATGCAACGGAGAGCCGGCATGATATCATCCAGGCAGTGGAACTGGGCAGCGAGGAAGGCATGATTGCCTTCTGCAAGGGCATTCAGGCTGCGGCGCCTGTGGATTCCTTTGCTACGCCCTATCCGTCGGACATGCCCGGCTACAATGACAAGGTGATTATGGCAGCCGGTGCCTTCGTTCAGGGAAGCTCCATTGAGCTGTCCGCCGACGGCCCCATCCGTCCGCCTTATGCGGTTTACTTCCAGGGCGGTCTGACCTGGAATCATGCCAAATTGGGCATTCTCATGAGCCTGCAGAAAATGGTGGACGCGGGACTGGTTACCTTATAATTGGGCGATTGCCGTCCTATCCTAGAGAAATTTGAGAGGTAAGAAAATGACTTGGTTTTGGTTTTCTATTATCACCCTGCTGTGCTGGTCCGGGTCGGACTTTTTCTCCAAAATCGGCTGCCGGGATGCCAGAGACAAATACAGCCAGTTCAAGATGGTGATGGCTGTGGGCCTGGTGATGGGCCTGCATGCAGCGTACATGGTCTTTGTCAACGGTGTGGAGATTTCCTGGAGCGTGATTTTGACCTATCTGCCTGTGAGCCTGCTGTATATCGGCTCCATGACATTGGGCTATGTGGGACTTCGCTATATTGAGCTGTCCATTTCTTCTCCCATCTGTAACGCTTCCGGCGCTCTGGTTGCCATCATTGCCATTGTCAGCGGCACGGCGGAGCCTATGGAGGCAACCCAGTACCTGGCAATCGTCCTGGCCTGCGTCGGTGTCATCGGCCTGGGATTCGTGGAGGCAAATGAGGATGAAACCCTCCGGGCGGCCCGTCAGGAAGCATCCAATTATAAGTATGCCAAATCCTGGCTGGCCTTGGCTCTGCCCATTGCCTACTGCCTGCTGGATGCCGCCGGTACCTTTGCCGACGATCTGGTTCTGGAAACCATGAACGAGGATTCCGCCAATGTAGCTTACGAGCTGACTTTCCTGGCGGCAGGCATTGTTTGCTTTGTTTACACGGTCATCATCAGGAAGCAGAAGCTGGTTCCCAAAATGGAACTGCCCAAATATGTGGGTGCCGGATTTGAAACCGCCGGTCAGCTGACTTACATCTACGCCCTGGCCAGCGGCGAGTCCGCACTGGCAGCGCCCATTATTTCCTCCTACTGCATGGCTTCCGTCCTGTGGAGCCGCCTGTTCCTGAAGGAAAAGCTGAGCTGGAAGCACTATCTGTGCATCGCCATTACTTTTGCTGGTATTCTGATTATGGGCATCTACGATATGTAAATAAGGAAAGCGGCAGCGAATTTTCGCTGCCGCTTTGAAACTGTGGGAAAACCCCTGCGGGCTTTTCCGACAAACTTTTGCGGTTAGGAAGAACATCTTTGTTTTCCTGTAACAATCAAAGCCAAAACAATACCCAGAACGCCGCCCAGCAGTTTGGCAAGCAGCAGCGCCGGAATCAGCTCCGGTTCTTCGGCCACGGCAAAGCCCAGATGGGCGGCAAAAGTGGAAGCGCCGCAGACCAGAAACGCCCCGATTACCACTTTCCCACGGTTATCCATACGGGGAATCATGGCAAGGGCAGGAACCACACTGACCACGCCTACGAGCAGTCCGGTGGTGCTGGCGGCATTGAGGCCGGTGTGTTTGCCAATCCAGGCAAAGGGAACCTTCAGCACCTGCTGAATCAGTTCCGCCAAGGGCATGCTGCCCAGCATGGCAATGGCAATGGAGCAGACCACTTCCATGGCTTCTGACAACGGGGTGAGACTTTTCAGCAGGGAAGTACCGGTCAGATGCTGAACAGCGCCAAGGGTCAGCCCCAGAATGGCTGCTTTCTGAATCCACTTTGCCAACACCTGAAATCCATGAGCGGTTTTTTGCGGGCATCGGAGCAATCCCCAAAACAGCGGCAGACACAGTGCGGCAATGGGTAATATGCTGATAAGTGCGGTGGAAAAGGGGAGCCCGCAGGCAATGCCGCCAATCAGCAGCGGCAAAGGCATCACCGCCAGCCCCAGCAGAATCCCTTTGATGAACCAGGGCTGATCTTCCGGGCGCATGGTTCCCAATCCCACAGGAATGGTGAAAATAATGGTGCAGCCAAAGATTGCTGCAACCAGAATCCCGGAAAACCGTCCGATTTGCGCATTATCCGCCAAATCCATCGCCAGGGGATAACCGCCCATGTCAATGGGAAGAATCCCGCCAAACAAACCGGGGTCCAGCCCCAGCATCCGAAAACAAGGGACAATGATTCCCGACAGGCCGGAAGAAATCAGCGGGGCCAGACAGATGATGCCTGCCATGGACAGGGCAATGGGCCCAAGAAGCTGAAAAGCTTCTTCAAACCGTTTCCCCAGTCCAAACCGGTTTCCCAAAAGATGATCCCCGCCGCCGAGGAGGGCGCCGAAGGCCATGGCCCAGAGAAGAATGGATTGCAGGGTCATACTGTCACCTGCCCTTTCTGCAAACAATAAAAGAAAAACCCGAACTTATCCAGAAGGAAAAGTTCGGATTTCAAAGACTGGTGGACGATAACGGACTCGAACCGCTGACCCTGCGCACGTCAAGCGCATGCTCTACCAGCTGAGCTAATCGTCCATAATTCGGTGCCGTCGCTCAGGCACATGACGCATTATACACGATAGGTCCGGGTTTGTCAAGCACAATTTTTCCAATTTCCGATGTTTTTATCCAACAGCCGCATCCAGCTCCTGCTGACCGGTGAATTGAATGACCAGCTGGTTGGGAAGGCATACAATTGGCGTGCCGCCGCTGCAGAATCCACGCTGCATGCAGTGATGATCGGGACAGTTGGCGCTGGTTACCGCAATCTGGCCGCCGGATATGGTGACCTCATTTTGCCCGCCCTGGAGTGTTTCCACCGTGAAGGTTTGATCCACATGCAGGTTAACGGTTTTGATCAGGGTACCCTGAGAGCGGATTTCGGCAAAATCGGCGCTTTCTCCCGGGGAGAGAACCCACACACTCAGCACTCCGCACACCAGCAGAATCACGGACAACAGGGCAATCCAATACGTTGTTTTCACGAACAATCCTCCTACGCCGGCATTTCTCGCATACATCTGCCCATTGCGGGAGGATGCCCAACAAGTATAGCAAAAAACCTGGGAAAACGCAAGAAAAAGTAGGAAAAACTCCTTGACTTTTTCTTCCTGGGGTGCTAAAATAGACGAGCCGCATTGAAGGGGCTTAAGTTGGTGCGCCAAAACACCACGCCTCAAAAGCGAGACTACACAATATAAAGTAGGTGAAACAAATGAAAGCAGTTATCGTAACCGGAGGCAAGCAGTACACCGTGGCTGAGGGCGATGTCCTGTACATCGAGAAGCTGAACGCTGAGGCCGAATCCACCGTGAAGTTCGATCAGGTTCTGGCTGTCCTGGACGGTGAGAACACCAAGATCGGCGCTCCTGTCGTGGCTGGTGCCGCCGTGGAAGCCAAGGTTGTCAAGAATGGCAAGGGCAAGAAGATCGACATCATCCGCTACAAGGCTAAGAAGAACGAGAAGAAGCACATCGGTCATCGTCAGCCTTACACCAAGGTGGAGATCACCAAGATCGCTCTGTAATTTATGACAAGATGCGAATTTTTTACCGAGAACGACCGGATTACCGGATTTTCCGTCTCGGGTCACAGCGGCTACGCCGAAGCAGGCAGTGATATTGTCTGTGCCGCCGTTTCTGCCGCAGTTGCCATGGCCGAAGCCACCATCAATGATGTGTGCGGCGCAAAGGCCAAGGTTCGGGTCAAGGACGAGCAAGCTCGCATTACCCTGACCCTCCCCGTTTCCTGCGATGAAGAGGACAGCGTCCAGGCAGTTCTTGCCGGTATGATGCTGTATCTGTGCAGCCTGCGGGATGAATATCCTGATTATATCGAAGTTTTGGAGGTGTAACATCATGCTGAAGATTGGTATTCAGTTCTTCGCTCACCACAAGGGCGGCGGTTCCACCAAGAACGGCCGTGACTCCGAGTCCAAGCGGCTGGGCGTCAAGCGTGCTGACGGTCAGTTTGTTCTGGCTGGCAACATTCTGGTTCGCCAGAGAGGCACCCACATCCATCCCGGTGTCAATGTTGGCATCGGCAAGGATGACACCCTGTTCGCTCTGGTTGACGGTACCGTCAAGTTCGAGCGCAAGGGCAAGGATCGCCGTCAGTGCTCCGTTTACGCTGAGCAGTAATCGCGCATAAAGCCTAAAAGCTGCCGCACACTACCTGCGGCAGCTTTTTTCGTGTGCAGTGCAGAGCGCTGGAGCATCCCAGCACCGTGCAGTGAGCATGTAGGAAACCCTGTTCTTTTCAAGGAGGTATGTTCGTGTTTGTAGATAAAGTGCGGATTACGGTCATTGGCGGTCGTGGCGGTGACGGCGCCGTAGCCTTTCACCGGGAAAAATATGTGGCCTCCGGCGGTCCCGACGGCGGCGACGGCGGTCATGGCGGCAGTGTGATTCTGCGGGTAAACGACAATCTGTCAACCCTGCTGGATTTCCGGTATAAGCGCAAGTATGCCGCTCAGGCTGGCGTCAATGGTCTGGGCCGGAAGATGGCCGGCAAGCGGGGCGAAAATCTCATCATCGAGGTTCCCAGAGGTACGGTGGTTCGGGATGCCGAAACCAACCAGATTATTGTGGACATGTCCACAGGCGAAGATTTCGTCATTGCCCGGGGCGGCCGCGGCGGCTGGGGCAATGCCCATTACGCAACGCCCACCCGTCAGGTTCCCCGGTTTGCCAAGGCCGGACTGAAGGGCCAGGAGCGGGATATCATTCTGGAGCTGAAACTGCTGGCAGATGTGGGCCTGGTGGGATTCCCCAACGTAGGCAAATCCACCTTGCTCAGCGTTACCTCCAATGCCCGGCCCAAAATTGCCAACTATCATTTTACCACCCTGTTTCCCAACCTGGGCGTGATCTATGTGGATGAAGGCGTATCCTTTGTCATGGCGGATATCCCTGGCATTATCGAAGGCGCTGCGGAAGGTGCCGGACTGGGCCATGATTTCCTGCGACACATTGACCGCTGCCGTCTGCTGGTGCATGTGGTGGATGTGTCCGGCAGCGAAGGACGGGACCCGGTGGAGGATTTCCACGCCATCTGCCAGGAGCTGGGCAATTACAGTGTGGACCTGAGCAACCGTCCCATGATCGTGGCTGCCAATAAGGTAGACCTGCTGCCCCCGGATTCGGACAATCTGGAGCGGCTGCGGAAAGCTGTGGAAGCCGCCGGCTGCGAGATGTACGAAATCAGCGCCGGTACCACCCAGGGCACCCGGAACCTGATGCGGGTGGTGGCGGAGAAGCTGCGCACGCTGCCTCCTGTGACCATTTACGAACCGGAGTATGTGGAGGTTGTGGAGGCACCCAAAGACCCCAGTGCCTTTGAAGTGGAGCATTACGGCAGCACCTGGCTGGTTACCGGTACCTGGCTGGAACGGCTGGTGCAGAACATCAATTTCGACGACTATGAGTCCAGAAATTATTTTGACCAGCAGCTGAGAAAGTGCGGCCTGTTCGCCCGTCTGGAGGAAATGGGCATTCAGGACGGGGATACCGTGGATATTTACGATATCGAATTTGAATACCAGCGATGAAAAGGTTTTTTACTTTTTGTCTATAAAGTATTTGCCATTTTCGATTTTTTCCGTTATAATAACATACGTCACCAATGTGACGTATGTTATTTTTTTCTGGGGGAAGTGCCATGATCCGGAATTTGAATCAAGTAACCTTTCAGGGCTTTGGAACGGTACCGCCGGAGCGCAGTCAAGGCAATAAAAACTTTGACAAGGCCGGCGCCGCACTTTGGAACTTATCCCAGTCAGAACCTACGATTTATCAGGCCCAGGGAGAAACCTGGCTCATGGGCAACAGCGGCATGAGCGTGCTGTCGGTGGGCACTTCGGCCGACAGCTTTCAGCATTATTATCTGGACAAGCCCGTGTGCATCAAAGAAGGGGTCCTGTTCAGTCTCTGCCCCTTTACGGGGGAGGCTTCGGTGCTTCTGTATGCGGCCAATCCCCCGGAGCCGGTAGGTAAGCGGGCCTCGGATACGTTGCGGGTGGATCATCAGCTGCGAGTGGAATGCATCTACACCTTTTTCTATCAGGAGAAGGAGCAGGGCTTCCTCTTCTCCGGAGAATCCCACCCCATGGCGGAGCTGACCTATGTGGATCAGGGAGCGCTGCATTCCGTGGCTGACGGACAGGACCTGCTGCTGAAGCAGGGTGACCTGGTGATTTACGGCCCCAATCAGTGGCATATGCAGTATGCCGATATCGGTGTGGCACCCCGGTATGTGACGCTGTCCTTTGACTTGACCGGCGGGGATATATCCCCGCTGCTGAATCGGAAATTCACCGCCCCCCAGCATGCGGTTCTGCTGCTGCAGCGGATGCTTCAGGAGCAGGAGCGGATGGATGCTTACTCCAATGATATTATTCTATCCCAGCTGAATCTGCTGCTGCTTCTGCTGCTGCGGGACTCCGCCGCACCCCGGGCGGGGAAACTGCAGACGGTCAATGCAGTTCACTCGGAAAATGAGATTATCCGCCAGGCTCAGCAGTATATCAGCACCCACATCCGGGAAAAATTGTCAGTGCCGCTGGTGGCCAGACAGGTGGACGTCAGCCCCAGCTACCTGACGGCCCTGTTCCATAAGAATCTGCAAATCTCCCCCGGTGAGTATATCCGCCGGATCAAGCTGCAGGAGAGCAAGCAGATGATCCGGGAGAACAACCTGAACTTTACGGAAATTGCGGCACTGCTGCAATATTCCACGGTTCACCACTTTTCTCGGCAGTTCAAAGAGAAGTTCGGCATCACCCCTACGGAGTATGCAAAGTCAGTGCGATAAATTCCGGCTCCCGGGCAGCATTTCCCGGGAGCCGCTTTTCTTAAGAAACGTGGATAGCCCTTGCGAAAGCGAATATTGTGTTATATAATTGATAAAAATGTCTGCGGAGGCAAAAAATGGAAATGAAAGTTCTGGCTGTTGGCGATGTGGTAGGCGGACCGGGCATGGAGCGGGTGCGCCGGAATCTGCGCCGGCTCAAACGCAGGCTTCATGCGGATTTTGTGGTGGTCAATGGAGAAAATGCCGCCGTGGTGGGCATAACGCCGGATCAGGCGGAGGACATTCTGGATGCGGGAGCCGACGTGATTACCATGGGCAACCACACCTGGAGCAAACGGGATATTGTTCCTTATATGGATGAATCCAGCCGGATTCTGCGGCCTGCCAATTTTGCGCCCCAGGTTCCCGGCAGGGGCTGGGGAATCTATGAAACCAACGCCGGCCCCGTGGCAGTGATTGATTTGATCGGACGCTGCGGTATGGATTACGGCCCGGACAATCCCTTCCTGCTGGTGGAACGGATTCTCAAGGAAATCCCCTGCAAAATGATTCTGGTGGAGCTTCACGCGGAAGCCACCTCGGAAAAGCTGGCCATGGGATACCTGCTGGATGGACGGGTCAGCGCCCTTTGGGGCACACACACCCATGTGCCCACAGCGGATGTGCGGATTCTGCCCAAGGGCACCGGATATGTGACGGACCTGGGCATGACCGGGCCCCGGGACTCGGTTCTGGGGATTCGGCCGGATTTGTCCATTGCCAAGTTCCGGGGAGATCTGCCGGAGCGCTACCGCTGGGCAGATGGCCCTACCAAAATGGAAGCGGTGCTTTTTACCATTGACAGCGAAACAGGATTATGCCGCAAGGCGGAAAGGGTAGACGAATGGGACTGAAGATTTTACACAGTGCAGACTGGCACTTGGATTCTCCCTTTGCTGGCTTTTCGGAGCAGCAGCGGGAACTTTTGAAGCAGGAGCAGCGGAAGATTCCCGGGAAGATTGCGGACCTGTGCCGCCGGGAAAACTGTGATCTGGTGCTGCTGGCGGGGGACCTGTTTGACGGTCAGCCCACCCGGGATACGGTGGAGCTGGTGAAAAAGGCGCTGCAGCAGTGCGAGGTTCCTGTGATGATTGCGCCGGGCAACCATGATTTCTGCGCACCCGGAAGCCCTTGGATTACGGAGAGCTGGCCTTCCAATGTGCATATTTTCACCGGCGCGATGGACAGCGTGGCATTGCCGGAGCTGGATTGCCGGGTATACGGCGCAGGTTTCCAGAGCATGGATTGCTCCGGACTGCTGGAAAACTTCCACGCCGAGGGGAAAGAAAAGTATCTTCTGGGCGTGATGCACGGCGACCCCACTCAGAATACCTCGGTGTACAACCCCATAACTGCATCCCAGGTGAAAAAGTCCGGACTGATGTATCTGGCGCTGGGACATATTCATAAAGCCGGTGCCTTCCGCAGCGGAAACAGCATCTGTGCCTGGCCGGGCTGCCCTATGGGCCGGGGCTGGGATGAGACCGGGGAAAAAGGCGTGTGCATTGTCAAGCTGGAGGCCGAGCCGGATATCCAGGCGGTGAGCTTGGACACGGTGCGTTTTTACCAGCTGCAGATGGACATTGGCGCAGACGCACTGGCAGCCTTGGAAGCGGTGCTTCCCGGCGCCGGTAGTCAGGACTTTTTCCGCATTACCCTGACAGGCTGCGGTGAGGTGGATTTGCCGAAAATCCGCCAGACACTTTGCGCTGCATACCCCAATCTGGAACTGCTGGATCAGACAGAACCGCCCCTGGATGTGTGGGCAGACGCCGGGGAAGATACCCTGGAAGGGGTTTACTTCCATATGCTGCGCAGTGCCAAGGAACTGAATCCGGAGCACGCCAAGGAAATTCAGCTGGCGGCGGAAATTTCCCGGAAGCTGCTGAACGGGCGGGAGGTTACCTTATGAAAATCTACAAAATGACGGCTACCTTCGGCAAGCTGGAACACCAGAGCTTGACCCTGGAGCCGGGACTGAATATCATCACCGCACCCAATGAGTGGGGAAAGAGCACCTGGTGCGCTTTCCTGATTGCCATGTTCTACGGTGTGGATACCCGGGCCAAGTCCACGAAAAATGCCCTGGCTGACAAAGACCACTACACCCCCTGGTCCGGAAGCCCCATGTCCGGCCGGATTGATCTGAACTGGCAGGGCAGGGATATCACCATTGAGCGAACCACCAAGCGGCGGATTCCTCTGGGAGAGTTTCGGGCTTACGAAACGGAAACGGGCCTGACGGTGAAGGAACTGACGGCGGCAAACTGCGGCCAGATGCTGCTGGGGGTAGAGCAAACGGTGTTCCGCCGGGCTGGATTTATCCGCCAGGCAGATCTGCCGGTGACCCAGGACGAAGCTCTGCGCCGGCGGCTCAATGCCCTGGTTACCACCGGAGATGAAAGCGGGGCTGCCGACCGTCTGGCGGTGCAGCTGAAGGAACTGAAAAACCGGTGCCGGTACAATCGCTCCGGCTTGCTGCCCCAGGCGGAAGCGGAGCGGGATGCGCTGGAAGAAAAACTGACAGAGATGGAATCTCTGGAAATCCAGAGCAAGAAAATGAAGCAGCGCATTGAGGAGGTCAAGTCCTGGCTGGAGCAGCTGTATAACCATCAGCAGGCGTTGGCATACCAGGCTGCGGAAGAAAATGCAGCCCGGGTGGCGCAGGCCCGGGATGTTCTGGAGCAGGCAGAGAAGGAGCTGACACAGCGGGAAGCGGCCTGTGCAAAATTGGCTCCCCGGGAGGAAGCGGAGCAGAAGCTGCGGGACCTGCGGCTGTTCCGGGACGAATGGAACGCCATGCAGGCAGAGGTGCAGCGGCTTCCCCAGCAGCCCCAGGAGCCTCAGATGCCTCAGCCTTTCACCGGTATGGAGCCGGATGAGGCCCGAGCCATGGCCCACGCAGATGCAAAGGCGTTTGTAGATGCGAAAACCAGCAAAACGCCGGGAATCCTGATGGGAATCGGCATTTTCGGCCTGCTGGCAGCCGGTGTGCTGGTATTGTTGACTGCCTACGTCTTTGCGGGGGTGGCAGGCGGCGCCGCAGCCATTGCCCTGATTTGGGGAATTTGGGAGGCCATCTCTTCCAAAAAACGGGCAAAATCGTTAGAGCGTAAATATGGCAGCAATCAGTGCAGACATTGGGAAGATCCTGTAGATGAGTACGAGCAGGCTCAAGTCATCTATGAAAGCGATCTGCGCAGATTCAAAGAAAGCAGCGGTGACGTGGAAGTGCGCATGATGGTGCTGCGGAAAAAGCGGGATTCTCTGTGCGGCGACCAGGAACCGGACGCCCTGCTGGACTTCTGGCAGGATACGGTAAGCCAGTGGGATGGCTACTATGCCGCACGCCGGGAAGTTGCCCAGAACCGCAAGCACTTTGAAACCCTGCGGGCCATGGTCAAACCGGCTGAAAAACCGTCAAAGCCCGACCATCTGACACAATCCGAGGCAGAAACCGCCCAGCTGCTGACCGAATGTGCTGTGGAGCAGCAGCGGCTGCAGAACCGTCTGGGCCAGTACCAAGGACGGATGGCAACCCTGGGGGATAAGCGGGAGATTGCAGCCCAGCTGGAGCAGAAGAATAAGCGCATTTCCCAGCTGGAAGAAACCTACACCGCACTGACCATTGCACTGGAGACGCTGAACCAGGCCCGTTCGGAACTGCAGCGCCGGTTTGCTCCCAGAATTACCAAGCGTGCCCAGAAGCTGCTGTCTCAGATGACCGGCGGACGGTACCACAGCCTGACGATGCGGGAGGACTTCAGCCTGCAGTCTGGTGCCGGGGAGGAGGATACCCTCCATGACAGCCTCTGGCGCAGCGACGGAACCATCGATCAGCTGTATCTGGCCCTGCGGCTGGCAGTGGCGGAGGAGCTGACACCGGAAATCCCCCTGGTTCTGGATGACGCACTGGTGCGTTTTGACGATACCCGGATGAAAGCCGCACTGGACATCCTCCGGGACGTGGCGAAGAATCGACAAGTAATCTGCTTTACCTGTCAGAATCGGGAAAAGCAAGCGCAATAAACACCAAAGGCAGGGGCTTGGCCCCTGCCTTTGAGACTGTCGAAAAACCCCTGCGGGCTTTTCCGACAAACTTTGGCAGTCTGCTGCGCGCATAATTTGTCCCCCGATGGGGGACAAATTCCACACTTGCAGCCTGAGAAGTGTTTTCTG